>CALJIY010000090.1 GCA_937973945.1 uncultured Saprospiraceae bacterium
ATGTAGGCGCTAGATTAGACGATTGGAAAATTCTTAAAACGAAGCAAAATTCATGGAAATTATACAACATCAAAGACGATATCGGAGAACAAAATGATTTGAGCGCCCAATATCCAGAACGACTAAAAAACATTGTGGCCAAAGCGGAACAATGGAGCAAAACCCATATCGAACCAAGATGGTTTGACCCCGTAGAACTCGAAAAAGATTGGAAGGAAAAAGAGATGGCGAAGTTTGAAAATACTTTTAAAGTAGAAAAATAAACAAGTTTACATTAATAAAAGGTAGCTAAAGTTTGACGTTGACTCTTCTTTTCCATTGCTGAAAAAGAAGCAAAAAATCTAGTCCAAAAAAACTGGCAAACCCACCCGTGAACGGTTCGGAAGTATACTTCCTCATGCTCAAACAGTTTTTGGACTAGCTAACCCGCCTAAATGTTAACTACGATATGTTGACGACAGTAAATTAACTTCGGTGCTTATCTTTTTCTACAGTTTAATAAAAACAAGGGCAATAAACTGTCAACATCGCTCACGACCTACAAAAATCCGTGGCATCCGCGTGGCTACGAAGTAGCTCCGTGTTGAATAGAGTCTAGCTAAACCTATCCTTAGAAATACACGCCCCCCCTCTCCCTTTCCATAGTGCAATTTTGTACAATTTTACCTAGCCCTGAATCAAGAACTTGCGAACAATTACAACTTCTCCATCCATATTTCAAATCTATGAAAGACTTTCAAAGTTTCGAAGAACAATTTGAGCAGCGACATATTGGACCTGACACTGCAGCCATCCAAAAAATGCTCAACACGATTGGCGTAGCATCAATAGAACAATTGATTGCGGAAACCATTCCCGCCAACATCCGCCTACCCAAAGAGCTAGACTTACCATCTCCAGAAACAGAGGTCGCCTTTATCAAAAATTTCAAACAACTCATTTCACAGAATCAAGTATATCGATCTTTCATTGGCATGGGCTACCATGACTGCGTAACCCCAGCTGTGATTCAACGAAATATATTAGAAAATCCAGCTTGGTACACCGCCTATACCCCGTACCAAGCAGAAATAGCACAAGGTCGACTAGAAGCATTAATCAACTTTCAAACCTTGGTAACAGATTTAACAGGAATGGAAATTGCCAATGCCTCACTTCTAGACGAAGGAACGGCAGCAGCAGAAGCCATGACTTTGCTATATCGAACCAAAGCTAAAAGCAAGAAACAGGCAAACAAGTTCTTTATCGATAATAATACCTTTCCGCATACGATTGATCTAATCAAAGGGCGAGCCATTCCATTAGGGATTGAATTAGTTATTGCGGAGACATCGGAATTACAATTAACAGATCCCGATTTATTTGGGGTACTGCTACAATATCCGAATAGCAATGGTGCAATCATAGATCCTTCGGCGATTATTGCAGCAGCAGAAGAGCAAGACGTCAAGACGGTGGTTTGTGCGGATTTAATGTCTTTAGTTTTATTAAAAGCACCCGGAGAAATGGGCGCGGATGCCGTAGTCGGCACAACGCAACGTTTTGGTATTCCCCTAGGATATGGCGGTCCACATGCCGCTTATTTTGCGACTAAAAAGGCCTACCGACGACAAATGCCAGGGAGGATCATTGGGGTAACAGAAGATACCTATGGGAATGTAGCCTATCGAATGGCATTGCAGACCAGAGAGCAACATATCCGTAGAGAAAAAGCCACTTCTAATATTTGTACCGCCCAAGTATTGCTAGCAGTGATGGCCGGGATGTATGCGGTATATCACGGACCACAGGGCTTAACACGTATTGCGACCAGAATTCACTTGCTAACCAATTCTTTGAATGATAATTTAAAACAGTTAGGCTATGAGCAAGTCAATGAACAGTTTTTTGATACCCTAAAAGTGGTAGTTTCTGACAAAAAAGCCATTCAAGAATTAGCCATTCAAAAGAGAATCAATTTCCGATATTTTGAAGAAAATGCAGTTGGTATTTCCTTAAATGAAAAAACGACCTTAGAAGATATTGCGGGCATCTTATTGATATTTGCTACCGCTAAAAATCAATCGATCAATAGCTTTGAGTGGAGTGAAGAAAGTAATATCACTGGTAATATAGCAAGAACAAGCGATTTCTTGACCCATCCAGTTTTTAATAGCAATCATTCGGAACATGAAATGTTGCGCTATATGAAATCCTTAGAGGATAAAGATTTATCACTCGTTCATTCAATGATCTCCTTAGGGTCTTGTACGATGAAGTTAAATGCCACTACAGAAATGATGCCGCTGTCATGGGGAGAGATGGCAAATATTCATCCATTTGTACCACTAGACCAAGCAAAGGGATATCATGATATGTTTATGAAATTAGAGGCATGGCTATCTGAGATTACAGGGATGAATGCGACGTCTTTGCAACCAAATAGTGGCGCACAAGGAGAGTTAGCTGGTTTGATGGTCATCAGAGCTTACTTCCAAGATAAAGGAGAAGCGCATAGAAACATCACGCTCATACCCACTTCTGCACATGGAACGAATCCTGCTTCTGCTGTAATGGCTGGGCAAAAGGTGGTCTTGGTAAAATGTGAAGAAAATGGAGATATAGACATGGCTGATTTGCAGGAAAAGGCGAGTCTGCACAAGGATAATTTAATGGCATTGATGGTCACCTATCCTTCGACACATGGCGTATTTGAGGAGAATATCAAAGCGGCTTGTGAAATTATCCACCAGAATGGCGGTAGAATATATATGGATGGTGCTAATTTGAATGCACAGTTAGGCCTGACCAGTCCTGGCTATATAGGCGTCGATGTCTGTCATATGAATTTGCACAAAACTTTCTGTATTCCGCATGGCGGTGGTGGCCCTGGCATGGGACCGATTTCTGTAGTAAAAGATTTGGCTCCTTTCTTACCCGGGAATGTAATTGTACCAGAAGCAGGAGGGGAAAAAGCGATTGCTGCTATCTCTGCTGCACCTTGGGGCAGTGCTAGTATTTTATCTATTTCCTATGCATATATAGCGATGATGGGAGCAGCGGGATTAAAACGAGCAACAGAAATTGCGATCCTAAATGCCAACTATATCAAGGCCCGTTTAAAAGACCACTACCCTGTTTTGTTTACAGGAGCTAATGATCGAAATGCCCATGAGCTAATCATTGATTGTAGAGCCTTTAAAGAACATGATATTAGCGTGACAGACATAGCTAAAAGATTGATGGATTATGGCTTTCATGCTCCGACCGTCTCTTTTCCAGTGGCAGGTACCTTAATGATTGAACCGACAGAAAGTGAAACGATACAAGAAATTGATCGCTTTTGTGATGCTATGATTGGCATTCGACAGGAAATACAAGCTGTGGCAGATGGTTTAGCAGATGCTCAACAGAATGTACTTAAAAATGCGCCGCACACTTTAGCATTAATCACAGCAGATGAATGGGCATTCCCATATTCTAGGAAACAAGCGGCTTATCCACTCCCTTTTGTCCAAACTCGAAAATTCTGGCCAAGTGTTGGACGAACCAACGATGCATTAGGAGACCGGAATTTAATGTGCAGCTGTCCACCAATTACGGCATATACAGAAGAAGCGATATTGATGGATAATAAGGTTTAAAGTATATTTGTCATTTTTAAAAAAGAAATAAATAAACCTCATCTACTTTTTAACATCAAAGACGGGGTTAATTGATTAAATTGGTTTACTAGGCCAAATTAATTACCACTCAATAGAGAGAGTTTTGTGCTAGCTTTGATTTCATTCAGGCTAGCACCTTTTTTTTAACCTCAACTTCAAGATCAACTTCAACTTCAACTTCAAACCATGATGTTGACTTACAGCACAGCTAGACCTAAGTACACTTTCTTGAAGTTAGATTTGCAGTTGAGATTGAAGTTGAAGTTCAAAAGAATCAATTATGGAAACTACCAGCCTACTAAGTGTCCCTTTAGAATCCGTTCATGAAGCACTAGGTGCCAAAATGGTCCCATTCGCAGGTTATTTAATGCCCTTAAAATATAGTTCTGTAACAGAGGAACACAAAGCTGTTCGGAATGGCGTGGGCATATTTGACGTGTCCCATATGGGCGAATTCTTTTTAATGGGACCCAATGCATTAGCACTCATTCAAAAGGTTTGTAGTAATGATGCCGCTAAGCTGGAAATAGGGGATGCGCAATATTCCTGTTTCCCTAATGATACAGGGGGGATTGTGGATGATCTTTTGGTCTATCGCACAGGAGCAGAAGAATATTTATTGGTCGTCAATGCCTCGAATATAGAGAAAGATTGGAATTGGATACAACAACATAATACGGAACAGGTCCCCATGTATAATGTATCTGAAGAGGCATCCCTTTTTGCCGTCCAAGGTCCACTTGCTATACAAGTATTACAAAAAATCACCACGATTGATTTGTCCACGATAACGTACTACAAAAGTGCCATTGGGGAGATTGGAGGTGTTGGGAAGGTCATCATTTCCGCAACTGGTTACACAGGCGCAGGGGGATTCGAGCTATATGTGCCTAATGCACAAGCTGTTGCCTTATGGACTGCCATTATGGAAGCAGGCAAAGCGGAAAATATACAGCCAATTGGCTTGGGCGCAAGAGATACCTTACGTCTAGAAATGGGCTATTGTTTATATGGAAATGATATAGATGACACGACTTCTCCATTAGAAGCAGGACTTGGGTGGATTACAAAATTTACTAAATCCTTTACCAATTCAGAAGCACTTTTAGCACAGAAAAAAGCAGGCGTTTCCAAAAAACTAGTTGGATTTGAGATGATCGACAGAGGTATTCCAAGAAAAGATTACGATATTTGTGATGAAGCAGGCACTATTATTGGAAAAGTTACCTCAGGGGGACAGTCTCCTTCTCTGGAAAAAGGCATCGGTTTAGGATATGTTGAAAAAGCTTATTCTAAATCAGGTACCGAGCTATATATCCAGATAAGAAAGAAACGCATAAAAGCGGTTGTGCAAAAATTACCTTTTATAAAGAAGTAACTAGTCGAAACAAAAGACTTGGGTTGGTTACAAAAATTACTTTTGCTATGTTTTTTGACAAGAAAATTTTCTTCAAGTACTTCTTTTTAATCTTAGCTTTATTAGCGATTGTTTTTAATATAGCTATGATTTTCTTTGATTACGAATTGATGCAATTTGATATTCCAGGTTCTATATTGACCTCTGCTCTATTGGCTAATCTACTGATGCTGTTGGGGCAAGATCAAGCAAGTAGTCAATAGGCTTGATGCTGAATCTGCTTTCCAAAAAAGGTAGAAAGCTGAAAATTTTTGAACCCATCTTTTTCTACCAGACAAGTTTTTGAATGCCTAAAGAACATTGTCACTCATTAGACAAGTTAAAGACCTGCTCTTATTCAGTAGGCACTGTTTTAGGCACAGAGGTTTGTTTAACCAAATAGGCTTGAAACATCTGAGAGACATCGTATTTATCTAAATAAATATTGTCAAACTCCTCAGCTCCACGTCCGTACCGTTCTCTAAATTTTGCATAAAGCTCTCTCATAAAGGTTTTATTCATCGTCTTCCCATCCGCTAAATAAACGGCATCACCATCCCTAAATTCTCCTAACTCATTGAATACTTCTAACAATATTCTATATACTTCTTCTTTCTTATCAGGTTCAAAACCTAAATTTATATTTCCCCCCATGTACTGTGTAGTTAGTGCATTGAGTCGTAGAATATTTTTGTAAAAGCGATTTTCTTTCTCTCCCAAACTCCCATTACAATCGGCCAATAACTGATCCTTTGCCGCAACTGTTGCTTCCAGTTCCTTTTTTTCTGCTGTTATTTTTGGTAAAGTGAGACCAGCTGTTAAGTGCTTCATTAGCAACTGCTTCTGCGCCTTCACGTCGCCGGTCGTCTCTACGCCAACTTCTTGTAATAAAGAAGCAATATTCAATTGAGCATCAGGTAAATTATAGGCATTAAACAACAACATAATCGCGGCTACTACTTCCATAATGAGTGCCGTAAATAAAGTATTTAAATACTTTTCTTTAATGTTTTTGAGTACTCCTGTAATTCCTAATAAAGTAATAATAGCCGTTACAGCAAAGATGCCAATGAAGAGCCAGAATAAGGTTTTTTGTTCGTACATAGCTAATTGTTTAATCTCTGGAGTTGTTTGAAAAATGAGTTTAATTAATAACTATATCCGTATTGGCTGAAGCCAATAAAAAATTTGAACCTGTTTGACTGCCAGGCAGGTGCAGAGATGCGGAAATTTTTTCGTAGAAAAAATAGAAACCTCTGCATCTCTCCATCTCTGCGTTCATAAATAACATTGGCTTTAGCCAATGATTAATAAGTTATACTCACTTTAAAAAACATATCATTATAGCTAAGGTAACAATATCTCCTTTAATCGAATAAAAATTAAAATATATTCTTTCAATATTTTAATGAGATGGATCTTCGAGCTAACTAAGAGTATGTCTAAAATTTGTACAAACTGATTATCAGTAGTTTAAGGTTTTGGCGAAGCATCAAAATTGTTGCCTAGCGAGCTAGGTGACCATTTTGATGGGAAGCCAAGTTCTTAAAATACTGGTTATCAGGAAGTAGAAATTTAAACATA
>CALJIY010000091.1 GCA_937973945.1 uncultured Saprospiraceae bacterium
CGCAAATGTAGTTTCGACGAATACGATAGAGGTAGCTTTTCAAGAGCTGACTGTTTTTCCTAATCCAGCTACTGATTTTTTAACGATCAATAAAGGAGAGATTACGGAAACGGAATGGTTGATTTATGACTTGTTGGGACGACCGATTCGCTCTATATCTTTAGTAGACTCGACTACTATTATTCCTGTAGGAGATTTGGCGGAGGGCTTGTATTATTTGGGGACTAAAGAAGTGTTGGCTCAGAAATTTTTAATTGTGGAGTAGGATGTTAGTTACTACGGATTCACGGATTTAATACGTGTTATATAATCTGTGAATCCGTGGTAAAAAATATCACATAAAACCTCTTGTAGAATGTTATTTACCACTGATGCACTGGATTTAATACGTGTTATACAATCCGTGAATCCGTGGTAAAAGATAATACAGAAATTAATTTAGAGTTTCACCCACTTCAAAATCCCTACTCGCTGATCCTCATCAAACACCTTCACCAAATATACCCCAGAAACATAAGTATTGGTAGCTAAAGAAAAAGTACTTAAAGCAGCCAAGTTTTGTCTGAAAACCTCCACACCATTAGCCCCATAAATAATTACTTTTGTCAGCCTAGCATCTGAATGAATCGTCAGTAAATCACTTCCAGGATTAGGACTAAGTGTAACAGCGGTGTCAAAGAAAATATCTTTAGTAGAAGTGATAGGCGTAAAATTATTCTCTGTAATAATAATTCCTTGATCTAAGTCGATGACTCCATTGGTAGAAACTCCTTCTTTTAAGGAAAGAATTTGATTAGGGCTAATATCATATAAGCGATCTACATGCCCAGTGGGCCAAGTAATAATTAAGGAATCTAGTTTTGCTTTTCCCCCTAAACCAATATGATGCGTTGCCGAATTTTGTCCAAGAAAACCAGAACCACATTGGGTATAAAAAGATTGATATAAATCGCCTGCATAGGTATCTAATCTGCAACCAATCGCATCTCGATTACTCAAGACTCCCTCTAATCGAAGCTTTAACCAATTGTTCGAGTTACGCGTATAATTCTCCCAGAGGTAAAATCTAAAAGGCGGATTATTCTGAACAATGATGTCCATAGAACCATCATTATTAAAATCGCCAATAGCATTACTAAAACTGTAAGCGGTATCTTTTGCAAAGCCACTAATAGAAGGTGCTTCGAAGAAACCATTATCCATATTCTCATAAAAAATGCTAGAAGCAGATTCTGGACTAAATTCCTCTGCGCCACTTACATATAAATCTAAGTCTCCATCATTATCAGCATCTAAGAAATTAGATCCCCAACTAGTATTGTTAAAAGCGATACCTACTTCCGCTGCTCGTTCTTCAAAGACGGGCGTAGCATTGGAGTCAATCGTGTTGACTAAAAATTTATTGCCTTCAAAGGTATTCGTGATGTATATATCAGACCAACCATCCTTATTCCAATCTGCACTAGTGACGCACATGCCATTCACTTTTAGATCTGCGTTTGTTAGCGCACTCACATCTTCATAAATTTGACCTTGCTTATTTTCTAATAGAGTATTGCCCTTATATTTATCATTGGCGGTATAAATGTCTGGCCAGTTATCGTTATTATAATCAATAAAAGCAGAGCTAAACGGCGCACTGAAAGCATCCTCCGCATTCATTTCAATCGTCGTTTCTGTAAAGGAACCATCTGCATTATTTTTAAAAAGCCTCGAGACATTTTTGAATTCTGGAGCACCCGGAATATCCCTTGAATTGTAATATAAATCTAACCAACCGTCTCTATCATAATCAGCCCAGCAGGCTCCATATCCTCGATGTATATCTAAGGATAAACCACTACTTTCTGTAACGTCTATTAATTGTAAATCACCTATGTTTTGGTACAGTCTATTGATGCCTTCATAGGCTGCAACATATAAGTCATAGTCCCCATCATTATCATAATCCACCCAAAGAATTTGTTTGTTCGTTTCTACATTATTAACGAGCGGATCAATCAATTCAAATTCTGTACCTGTATTGATGTAAAAAGCGATGCGCCTACCACCGTTAGTCGACAGTGTTAAGTCATCTAAGCCATCTTGATTAAAATCGAAAAAGCTGACTCCACCACCTACGGTCCATGCCGTGAATGTGTGCCGAACTTCTTTATCTAAGGCGACTTCTTGATAGTTGATTTGAGCGAAGCTATATGTAAATATGTATAAAAAAGAGAAGGTAAGAAGTATTTGTTTCATGATAAATTAACAAGGAAAGAGAGAAAAGGTTATTTTTTAAAAATATCCTCTACCGTTAATTTAAACCCTTTAATTACAGGTTCGGCGGAGCAACTATCTTTTCCTGTTCTCACTTGCATTTTAGTGGCTTTATTGGAATAAACATGCACCTCCTCTAATTCTGGAAAGATATGCCAGATGATTTTTACACCAGCATTTCTATAGTCTTTCATTTTTAGATGCACTTTATTCATTTGATCTTTAGAAGATATGATCTCCATCACGAATAAAGGCACAGCATCTAAATCCTTTTGGGCATCGGAAATTTGCTTATCTGTATAGAAGGCAATATCTGGTCGCCTATGATGTTTGCCAAAGAAAGTATCTCCTTCAGGGATTAACTCACCTTTAATAGTAGATTTAGCATCGAGGGCGTAGAAGAACCTAGTAAGATTCTTTAAAATAAAAAACTGATTTTTATTCATAGCGTGTTTTGTTTTCTCAATCGTTCCATCAAGCCACTCGTATTTATATCCGTCCTCTTTGGTGAGGTATCGTTTCTGAAAAGATTCCCAAGAAATTTTACGCATCTTTTTTTTAGAGGATTTTTTTGATATGGCTACCATAAGTTTAGATTTTTAATAAAGATACAAAATAGAGAAAGGAAACTCAAGTATTTATGAACTAGCTCTTACTTCACACTACTATACATTGTTTAGAACAGAGATTAGAGACGTATTTCGATCAGAGAAAGACGAAATTTCGTTGATTCCTGATCGAAATCTGTCTCTGTTCTCTGCTCTTACCTCAGAAACTGATAGACAGATAACAAGTCATTATTTCTAGCTGCAATCAAATATGCTTTTTCCTTAATGGATACAACCTCCAAATCTTTGACATCGCCATCTATATAGATATTCGTTTGTGGACTAGGGGTATAGCCATCTTTTCCATTGGATAATAAGACCAAACCTGAGCCACTATCCCATCGAGGCGTTTCCACTTCTGTATCATAAATAGCACCAGCAATAATCGCATCTTCAAAACCATCTTTGTTTACATCTTGGATGGCGATAGAAAGGATTGGAGCAGTTTGCGCAGGCGCAGGTAAGCTTATTTTTTTAAAAATACTAGCCCCTTGATTTAATAATAGAATAGATTCAAAGGTGTTGGCTTCATAGGCTGCTGCGGAGTCTAATTTTTCGCCATATATATCTGATAAAGAAGCTTTGGCAAAAGCATCGTAGGTTGGAAATTTTTCTGCAATAAATGGCATTTGTTGAGAAGAACATTCTCTACCTCTACTCGGTACATATTCCCCATTATATGGGTTACTCAGGACAATGTCATTTGTACCATTATCATCAAAATCGGTGGCAAATACTTTGAAGGGTTGTTCGATGCTTGCTTTAAATTTACTGTTCAATCCTAAGTTGCCAATTAAGTAATCTTTTAAGCCATCCTTATTGACATCCGTCTCTGCTACGGTAAACCACCAACCAGTTTCTTTTAAGTCACTTAGTGGGGCAATATTTTCAAAAGTTCCTTCCTTGTTTTCAAATAAACCGATACCGCTCCATTCTCCAACAGCTATGAAATCTTCCCAACCATCATTGTTGAAATCGGTACGAATGACTTTATTCACAATTCCAAAATTGGCTAAGTCAGGCGCTATATGCAAAGTCACTTCTTTTAACTGTCCGCCTTCATTTTCTAAAATTAAAGAAGGGGCAGCATTTGGATAGTTCTGTGGAATAATTCTATTGCCAATAATTAAATCTGTATCGCCATCTTTGTCGTAATCTATGGCACAAACAGACTTGCCGCTTAGTTTATGTTTTTCTAAAATGGCTACAGATGTTTTGGTCAAATTTCCTTGTCCATCATTGAGATATATTCGATCCTGGTATTGTTCAGAATTAGTTGGAAATGCATTCCCTCCACTCACAATATATAAATCCTGATCGCCGTCATTATCATAATCAAAGAAGAGTGCTTCCATATCTTCATAGACAGCATCTGATTGTAAGGCTGGGCTTGTTAGTTTCTTAAATTGCGCGTCTGTTTGTATAAAAATAGCACCTGCCTGACCAGAAGCACCGCCAACAAATAAGTCACTTAGTCCGTCGCCATTCAAATCGCCTTTTGAGATACAAGGACCTATTGTAGACTGTTTATAAGGCAATAAAATTTCTTTTTCAAAGTCATTAAAAGTATTCTCTTTATGTCGAAAAGCTAATTTTAATTGCCCTATAGATACTTGTTCTATTAGGGTTGGCGGAGCGCTCGATTTAGCCGCTATATTAGTGCTAGATTCTTTTTCAATTATTAATTCTTGATTGACGCTTACTTGGTATTCTTCTGTGCTACTTCCATCTGACCACTCGATTCGTAAGGTGTCAATGATCTCGTGATTCCCTAGTCCAAAATGAATCGTATGTTCTACTGCTGATAGATATCCTCTAACCGTCTTAGCCTCTGAGTATTGAATTTGTCCGTCATAGATTAGGGTGACTTTAGCAAAGTCCGCTTTGGTTTTAATACGGAGGTAATTACCAGAACCATTTTCAATAGATGTGTTTTTATATAAGGAGGCTGGTGCATCCATATTATTGACAATCAATTCCAAATCACCATCATTATCAAGGTCCGCGTAGGCAGCGCCGTTAGAATAAGTAGCTTCTCCTAAACCCCACTGATTTGCCTGATCTTTAAAATGCAGATCCGCTACATTTGTATAGAGTAGATTCGGCAATTTTTCTGTAGGCATTTCATCATATAATTGTTGTTTTACTTGATTAGGAACCGCTCCTTTATACTGTCTTTTAGCTGCCTCTACTTTATTTTTAAAATCATTATCTAAAGCATATTTTCTATAGCCATTGGTAACGAATATTTCTTTTTGACCGCTGTTGTTTAGGTCGACCATTAGACCCGCCCAACTCCAATCGGTTTTAGCTAAACCCGCATAATGTGCAATATTTTTAAACTGGTTATTACCCAGATTTAATTGTAAAGTGTTGTACATATACTGATAAGGGAAACGGAAGCGATTGACTAACATATTAAAGTTGGCGGTACTCATAGAAGCCATTAATGTTTTAGCTCGATAGTGGTCTTGCGTGGCCATGTCTAATACAAAAATATCTTGATTACCGTCATTGTTAATATCGGCAATATCTGCGCCCATGCCATAAAAAGAAATTTGTTTTGTCTTACTTTTTATCTCATCGGTAAAAGTGCCATTTCGTTTATTGATATAGAGGGCATCAGGCAAATAATAATCATTAGCAATATAAATATCCAACCAATTATCATTGTTTATATCACTGACTACTAGACCCAATCCGAAGCTAGGTTGTAATAGACCTGCTGCTTCTGTTACATCTGTGTATTGACCATTATCGTTTCGATATAAATGACTACAGCTCTGATGAAGTAGTCCTTCTTGTGTTCCAATCTTCGTATAAAAGGAGACAGGGTCTACTCCGTATAAAGAATTCTCATTCATCACAATACAGTCTAAATCTCCGTCCTTATCATAATCAAAAAAAGCAGTTTGGGTGCTAATACCTGCATCTGCTAGGCCATAATCCGCAGCACGTTCTTTAAATGTAAGATCTTGTTGATTGATAAATAATAGATTGGCCCTATTGTCTGATGGGCCGCCTTGAGAGACATAAATATCCAGCCAGCCATCTTGATTAACATCTGCAAAAGATACCCCATTCGACCAATGTTTGCCAATATTAATACCAGCCTTTTCGCTGATATCTTCAAATTGCAAATTCCCCTTATTGAGATAGAGCTTATTGTCTACTTGATTGGCAGCAAAGAAAATATCCGTTAAACCATCATTGTTAATATCTGCTACACCAACACCTGCACCATTATAGAAGAAATCAAAATCTAACAGATTATTTTTTGTGGTGATATCGGGCGTCAAGGTATTGTTAAACGCTATTCCACTATGTGTACTATTTATTTTTTGAAATACAGGGCTGGTAGGGGAGGAGGTATCCGCCGAATCTTGACAAGCGGTAATACAGAAGAGTAAAAACGTATAGATGTATAGCCTTTTCATTGTTCCTTTTATTTTCTGCATCAAAAATACAAAAGGAAGTAGTCTAAGTTATCAATATGCTTGTTTTTTTATGACAGGTCTAATTAGCTTGGCACTTTACAGACAAAGAGGAGAATAAATTCAATGATAACAGTGGATCGACGAAGTTATCAACCTCGACGATCGACTGCATATCTAATACCTTATGCTATTATAGATTCATAGTAAGCAAAGAATTTGATTAAATCTTTATCCTCTTTAAGTTTCAACTTATTCTTTTTAATGTAGGCATCTAATTTTTTCGATTGTTCTAATGCCTTCAATAATGCCTTCTTACTGATCTTAAGTCGACGTAATTCCCCTTTCTCTATCAAATAAAAAGTTTCTCTTTTTACAAACTGCTCGACCGTTACCTTTTTACCTACATTTTGAAAAACTTTGGTAGAGATTTCTTTTTCGGTACTCTTGACTAACTGTAGAGTAGCACCTTTATAGAGTAATTGATTAAATTCTAGTGGAAGATCTGGATGGATGGCTTTCTGAAAAACTAAAGGTCCTTCTGAGGAAGTAATTACCACTTCTTGTTGATCTTCAGTGGCTAGTTCTATAAATCGGACGCCTTTTTTTACTTCAAAAGTCTGGGTATGTGCATTAAAATTAATTTTCTCCACCTCCGCACTTTCTCCTTTGTTATTAATGACGATACCAGCTTGCCAATCTTCCCAGATAAAGGGATAGCCTCTGATATCTTCATATCGGTCTTCATCTATTTCTTGGGTATTGAGTAAGATAACTTCTTCTCTTTGAGCAGTAAGATGGGTAAAAAATAGGCAGAATAGTGTAATAAGCCCCAATTGAGGCATGTTTAAATTTGTCATAAAGCGGGTTTGTGATTTAGAAAAATACCAATAAATTGGCATTTCACCAACTTACCGTAATAGTATAACCCGTTTTCTTTGGAATATATTCTGCTTTAACACCTTTTTGTGGAGAAGTGGTCAAATTATATTGAATACTAGCTTCTTTTTCAACAGGCAATTTAAAATGTATGTGTAAGTCTTTATGAAACAGTGCTTTAACACCTCTATTTTTTGGAACAAGGAAGTTCAATAAACGAACTAACCTTATGGCCTCCGCTTCACATCCACCTGCTAAACCAGAAATAATTTTTGTATCTATTACTTTTCCTTTGTGATTGATGGCATAGCGAATCACCACAGTTCCTTCTATCTTTTCCTTCAGTGCCTCCTTGGGGTATCGAAGGTTCTTAGTGATAAACTGCTTTAATGCGCTTGGGCCTCCTTCATAAATAGGTTTTTTAATAAAATGTTTGTCTTTCTTCTGTCGTTTCATGTTATATTTTGAACAAGACTTTATGAAAATTTTGCATTTGTTAATATTTATCTCCTTGAAAACATATTGTTTGTTGCAAGTACCAAACCATATTCGGTGAAATAATAAAAAATTAAATTTATTGCGACGTTTATAGTTGCATTGTCCATTTAATTTCCCTACATTTATTTTTATAAGATAGCCACTACGGAATTAGTAGCTTCTTGTGAACAACACCAATATAATAGCACTCTACTCATATATGAAGTTTGATCTGTTCTTAGCCTATATTACTTTTGAAAAACGCTTCTCTAAGCATACCATAAAAGCGTACAAGACTGACTTGGAACATTTTAAGACCTATCTAATCGCTACCTATTCACTTTCTACAAACTCTGAGATTACACACCATCACGTACGATCCTGGATCATTTCTTTAATGAAAGAAGAGGTAAGTACTAGATCCATTAACCGGAAATTATCTACGCTCAAATCGCTATTCCAATTTTTGATAAAAAAAGGGAAATTAGAAAAGAATCCTATGTTAAAGGTGGTCATGCCTAAAACAGGGAAGCGACTACCAGTGTTTGTAGAGCAAGGCCCTATGGAGATGTTATTTGAAAATGTATCATTTTCCACGGATTATGAAGGGGTGAGGGATCGTTTGATAATGGATTTATTTTATCAGACAGGAATGCGTCGGTCAGAGTTGATCTATTTACAGATTTCTGATATTGATTTTCAAGGTCAAGCGATAAAAGTATTAGGGAAGGGAAATAAAGAGCGTATTATTCCCATTAATAGAGACCTAAGATTGCAAATCACGAACTTTTTGGAGCTCAGAGAGCAGACTTTTCCCAATCTGCTTAGCATTGGCCAGTTATTTCTAACTAAAAAAGGAAAACCACTATATCCTAAACTGGTTTACAATTTAGTGAAGAAATATTTGGGAATGGTCACAACGCAGGAAGAACGAAGCCCCCACATATTACGGCATTCCTTTGCGACCCATTTATCAAATAATGGTGCAGATTTGAATGCGATTAAGGAATTATTGGGGCACGCTAGTTTGGCAGCTACACAAGTATACACACATAATTCAATAGAAAGATTAAAAGAAATATATGAACAAGCGCATCCTAAAGCGAAAAAATTAGACACAATGTAACTGATATCTTATAAGGTAAGAATCATTAAAGAGATAATAACTCTATTTATTTCACACACCTAAAGTTTATTTCTATGAAAGTACAAACTAAATCGATTCACTTTTCAGCAGACAAGAAGTTATTGAAGTTTATTCAGAAAAAGGTGCAAAAATTAGAGCAATTCTTCGATCGAATTGTCAATGTAGAAGTTGTAATGAAATTAGATAATGGTGGAAAAACAAAGAATAAGATAGTAGAAATCTATCTAAAAGTTCCAGGAAACACTATTGTCGCTAAGGAAACACAAAAAACATTTGAAGCCGCAGTCGATTCTTCAATACCTGTATTGGCTAGACAACTACAGCGATATAAGGAAAGAGCTAGAGCCAAACGTGCCTAGTTTTACGCTTTATATTACTAAACAAAGAGAACGAAATACTCATTTCATTTTGATTCTCCTTTTAAAACCATCATTAAACTTACTTTAAGCGAATAATTTAAAAAAAATAAAATATTTAATAAAAGAGGTAGGAAAAGGTGAAACTTTTCCTACCTCTTTTTAGTTTCTGAATGGAGATAAGGGAGATATATTTGATATACTTTGAAGTATAGTAACTTTTTTTTAAAATTTTAAAAAAATTACTTTGATTTTTAGTGTTAAGAATATTATCTTTGCAGTCGCTTTTAAAAAGGCAGCTAGAAGAAGCCGCTAAGAAAGTATAATTAAGCCGATGTAGCTCAGTTGGCCAGAGCAGCTGATTTGTAATCAGCGGGTCGGGGGTTCGAATCCCTCCATCGGCTCATTGACAGTTCTAAAGGAAAAGTAGTTTTAATACTACACGGGGGTGCGCCGGAGTTGGAGAGCCGGGCCAGACTGTAAATCTGGTGTCTTCGACTGAATAGGTTCGATTCCTATCACCCCCACCAACTTTAATTTTGAATTTGGAATGTGTAAATTTTGAATATCCATTCAAAATTCCTCATTTATCATTCAAAATTAAAAATGCGGATGTAGCTCAGTTGGTAGAGCATCAGCCTTCCAAGCTGAGGGTCGTGGGTTCGAGTCTCATCATCCGCTCAAATTAGTTAGATTAATGATTGACTTTTAAAAGTCAATCATTATTTAACGAATGTTCTGTTACAAGTTTTGAATCAAACGGGCGAACATTGTCTTATACAAGTACCCGTCTAAGGGACATAAGCCAATGTAGCTCAGGGGTAGAGCACTTCCATGGTAAGGAAGGGGTCGTGGGTTCAATTCCCACCCTTGGCTCAATAATTTAGAATAAAGATTATCAACTATTATAAAGGTGCTTTTTACTAGCCTATAAATCACCTTTCACATTTTTAATTCATTTAATTTTTTTTAAAAAAAATACGATGGCTAAAGAAACTTTTCAGCGGAATAAACCGCACGTAAATATCGGTACAATTGGTCACGTCGATCACGGAAAGACAACTCTTACGGCGGCCATCACTTATGTACTTTCCCAAGATGGTTTAGCGGAGAAGATGAATTACGATGCTATTGATGGTGCACCTGAAGAAAAAGAGCGTGGTATCACTATTAATACAGCACACGTAGAATATGAAACGGAAAACCGTCACTACGCTCACGTAGATTGTCCGGGTCACGCCGATTATGTAAAAAACATGGTTACGGGTGCAGCTCAGATGGATGGTGCAATTTTAGTAGTTGCTGCCACTGATGGACCGATGCCACAAACTAGAGAACACATCTTATTATGTCGCCAAGTAGGTGTACCTAAGATTGTTGTTTTTATGAATAAAGTAGATTTGGTTGACGATGAAGAGATGTTGGAATTAGTAGAGATGGAAGTTCGTGAACTATTAGATCAATATGAGTTCGGAGGTGATGATGCTTCTGTAATTCAAGGTTCTGCACTTAAGGCTTTAGAGGGTGATGCTGGCGCAACAGCTCAAATCAAAGAGTTGATGGCAGCAGTAGATAAAGATATTCC
Organism: uncultured Saprospiraceae bacterium; assembly: GCA_937973945.1. Taxonomy (GTDB): domain Bacteria; phylum Bacteroidota; class Bacteroidia; order Chitinophagales; family Saprospiraceae; genus JAFMDF01. The sequence continues at coordinate 10,746 of CALJIY010000091.1, forward strand.
TGAGCCAGAAAGAGATGTTGATAAGCCTTTCTTGATGCCTGTAGAGGATGTATTCTCTATCACAGGTCGTGGTACAGTTGCTACGGGTAGAATTGAAAGAGGTGTAATTAACACTGGTGATCCAGTTGAGATTTTAGGAATGATGGACGCTGATGCGAAGCCATTAACTTCTACAATCACAGGTGTGGAAATGTTCCGTAAGATCTTGGAAAGAGGTGAAGCTGGTGATAACGCTGGTCTTTTATTAAGAGGTATTGATAAGGAGGCGATCAAAAGAGGAATGGTTATCTGTAAGCCTGGTTCTGTAAAGCCACACTCTCACTTCAAGTGTGAGGTATATGTTTTAGGTAAAGATGAAGGTGGTCGTCACACACCATTTTTCAAAGGATACCGTCCACAGTTCTACTTCCGTACGACAGATGTAACAGGTGATGTTAACTTGGCGGATGGTGTAGAAATGGTAATGCCTGGGGATAACGTAACTTTAGAAGTTAAGTTAATCAACCCAATTGCAATGGAAAAAGGTCTACGTTTCGCTATCCGTGAGGGTGGTAGAACAGTAGGTGCAGGTCAAGTAACGGAGATTATAGCATAATCTTACCAGAAATATTGACTTTATATTGTGAAAAATTAAGTATCCAGTAGGGTGCTTAATTTTTCGCATATATAAGCTAAGCTTTTTTTAAAGCTACTTATATTGGATACACGGGCGTAGCTCAGTTGGTAGAGCAGTGGTCTCCAAAACCAAAGGTCGCGAGTTCGAATCTTGCCGCCCGTGCAAATACAACAATTGAGGAACCTATTGTTCCTGAATCACTTGAAACATTACCCCCTTTATTGTTATCTAGTCTATTATTGTTTTGACTCACCACAAAAAGGGACAACTATAAAATATCCGCAAGATGTTATCAAATTTAAGTCTATACATAAAAGAAAGCTATAACGAGCTATTAAATAAAGTAACTTGGCCAACCCTTGCTTCTTTACAAAATAGTACCATCGTTGTTATTATTGCTTCAATAATCATTGCTTTAATTATCTTCGTAATGGACGCAATTTCTAAGAATGTACTGGATTTAATTTACCCTGGATAAATCAAGTTCTTCAAAAACTGTATGGATGACTGAAGATAAAAAATGGTACTCACTAAGAGTGATTAGTGGAAAGGAAAGAAAAATCAAAGAACGAATTGAATTAGAAATCACTCGTTCTGAATGGAAAGAAAGTATCACTCAGATATTAGTACCTACGGAAAGAGTTTATAAGATTCGAAATAGTAAGAAGGTTATTTCTGAACGTAATATTTTGCCAGGATATATCTTAATTGAGGCATACCCTGGAAGATTTACTGGTGAAATGGTTACTGCTATAACGAGTATTCCCAATGTTATTCATTTTTTAGGTAGGAACAATCCTATTCCGATGCGCCAATCAGAGGCGAATCGAATGTTAGGTAAAGTGGATGCTTCTCAGAATGCTGGTGAGGCAATGATTGAACCATACATTGTCGGAGAAACAATCAAGATTATTGACGGACCATTCAGTGAGTTCGTAGGAGATATACAAGAAGTTAACGAAGAAAAGAAAAAGCTAAAGGTAATTGTAAAAATCTTTGGCCGAGGTACAGAAGTAGAGTTAAACTTCATGCAGGTTGAAAAACAATCCTAGCTGTTTTTATACAGATGATATGTTACTTTTTTAAGTAAGTTATTTCATCTTTTATCTATTAAAATAATGTTTTGAGTGCTTCCAACTCACTACGTTAAACTTCAAAATTTGGCTTTAGTTTCGTTAAGCATGTTTGAATTTTTATAAGTAATTGTTACCTACTTAGTATGAAATTTCAACATAGTGTTTTATAGAAAGCTTCTCTAAAGTTAAGAATTCAAGTTAAATTAAAAGTAATGGCAAAAGAAGTCGATGGTTATATTAAGCTTCAGGTGAGAGGAGGAGCTGCCAATCCTGCACCGCCAGTAGGCCCAGCATTGGGTGCTAAGGGGGTAAATATCATGGAATTCTGTAAGCGTTATAACGCTAAAACGCAGGACCAAGCAGGTAAGGTACTTCCCGTAGTTATTACTGTTTATAAGGATAAGTCTTTTGATTTTATCATTAAAACACCACCAGCAGCCGTTCAATTGTTGGAACTAGCTAAGGTTAAATCAGGCTCAGCAGAGTCTAATAGAATCAAGGTAGGTTCTGTTACTTGGGATCAAGTACAAACAATAGCGGAAAGCAAAATGGTAGATTTAAATGCCTTTCATGTGCATTCTGCTATGAAAATGATTGCTGGTACTGCACGTAGTGCAGGTATTACGATAAAAGGTACTCCACCTTGGGCAGGAGATGCTAACTCTGATAGCTAGTTGATTTATTATCAACATTTTTAATAAATAGAAGGGAGCTTGTTGGATAATCTTGGTTGAACGAAACTAAGATCTTTCCTGAAACTCAAGCGCTATTCACCTCAAATATTTGACATGGCAAGAATATCAAAAAAACGTAAAGCGGCTGAAGCTTTAGTAGATAGCGAAAAGCTATATACTTTGAGCGATGCAATGGCATTGGTTAAGAAAGTCAATACCACAAAATTTGATGCATCAGTTGATTTACATATCCGTTTGGGTATCGATCCAAGAAAGGCGGACCAAGCATTGCGTGGTACGGTTTCTTTACCGCATGGTACTGGTAAGAAAAAAACTGTAATGGTTTTTTGTACACCAGATAAGGAAGCGGAAGCGAAAGCTGCTGGCGCAGATTATGTAGGCTTAGATGATTTAGTAACCAAAGTACAAGGTGGCTTTACAGATGTAGATGCTGTAGTTGCTATGCCAAGTACAATGGCTAAAGTGGGCCGTTTAGGTCGGGTCTTAGGTCCTCGTGGATTAATGCCTAACCCTAAAACAGGTACCGTTACTATGAACGTAGGTGATGCAGTATCTGAAATCAAAAAAGGAAAGATTTCTTTCCGAGTTGATAAATACGGAATCATTCATTCGCCAGTAGGAAAAGTATCTTTTACCCCAGAGCAATTAACAGATAATGCAAATGAAGTGCTTTCAACTATTATCAAGATGAAACCTTCTTCAGCTAAAGGAATTTACATGAAATCTTTAACAATGGCTAGTACAATGAGTCCAGCGATTAAGATTGATCCAAAGTCTGTTAAATAACATCTATATAAAATGACAAAAGCAGAAAAATATACTGCAGTAGAAGTACTGAAGGAGAAATTTGAGCAATCAAGCTTTTTCTACATTACAGATTCTTCTACCATGACAGTAGAAGAGGTCAATAACTTAAGAAGAAAGTTTTACGAGAGTGGTGTTGAAATGCAGGTTGTAAAAAATACACTTGCTAAGAAAGCCCTTGAGTCTATTTCTGAAACAGGTTATCAAGACCTTTATAGTGCACTAAAAGGACCCACTGCTATATTATTTACAGAGACAGCTAATTTGCCAGCTAAGGTGATTAAGGAATTTAGAGGTGCGAAAGGAGAGCGACCAATCGTCAAAGCGGCATACATTGACTCTAGTATATTTTTAGGAGATGACCAACTAGGCGCATTAGCTAGCCTTAAGTCCAAAGAAGAATTAATTGGAGAAGTTATCGGATTGTTACAATCACCAATCAAAAATGTATTGGGTGCATTACAGTCAGGTGGCAACACCATCTCTGGTCTTCTTAAAGCTTTGGAGCAAAGAGGCGAATAAGTTTAAAATTTCCAAATATCAAGCACTGAATTCCAACTATCTAAAAATAGGCATATTGGAATTTGAGATTTGAATTTTGAGATTTAAATATTTGAAACTGCTTCCAAGTTTCAATATATATTTATTATTAAAAAAAACAATTAAACGTTTATAAAATGGCAGATTTAAAAGCACTTGCAGATACATTAGTAGCTTTAACAGTAAAAGAAGTAAGCGAATTAGCAGATATCTTAAAAGAAGAGCACGGTATTGAGCCTGCTGCAGCAGCAGTAGCAGTAGCAGCACCTGGTGCAGGCGGCGGCGGCGAAGCAGCAGCTGAGCAAACAGAATTCACAGTAGTATTAACTTCTGCGGGCTCTGGTAAATTGAAAGTAGTAAAAGAAGTGAAGACACTTTTAGGTGTTGGACTAAAAGATGCTAAGGAATTAGTAGACGGTGCTCCAGCAAACGTAAAAGAAGGTGTTTCTAAGGATGAGGCAGAGAAGATCAAAGCTTCTTTAGAAGCTGTTGGTGCAAGTGTAGAATTGAAGTAATCCATAGACTTCTTATAACTGTCTATCGTCAGGCAGTATAAAGGGTTGTTTTGATAGGTTTGCCTAATAGCTTACTTTCAAAACAACCCTACTTTGAAATGTCTCCAATTTGAGATCCGTTTAAGAAAGCAGTAGACATCATTAATTGAGTGGAAAAACTCCACTTGTAACTTTAACTATTTCTAAATTGATTTATGCCAAAAGGCTTAGTCTATTCTTAAGATAGTTTTTAAGGCTTAGAAAGTATCATTACCTTCTAGGCCTATTGTCGTCTCATTGCTATTCTTTATGGAAGTGGAACTTTCGAAGACTTTGGTTGGTTAGTAGATGATCCATCCAATATTAAAAGAAATGGAATCGGTAACGCTGTTCTACCTTCTTTTAATCAACTAATACAAAAAGGACTATAGAGGAAAGCCTCTAATTTTTTAATAGCGTTTAATGTAGGCGTGTACGTTCTTCACCAATAATCCAACTATCGGACGGGAAGAACTACTTTAATGCAATATGTAGTGATTCTTTCAATAATGCAAAATTCCAGCCATTATTTAGTGAATTTTTTTGAAAGGAAAACTTCTATTTTCTACATTAAACCATATAAACAGGTGTTCAATGACTGTTGTTAATGGTACTGTACAAACAGCTGAAGAGCGTCGGATTAATTTTGGTAAAATAAAACTACCTTCTTCTTATCCTGACTTATTAGAAATTCAGTTGAAGTCTTTTCAAGAATTCTTTCAATTGGAAACGACACCTGAGAACAGGACGGATGAGGGATTATATCGGGTGTTTCAGGAAAATTTTCCTATCTCCGATGCACGGAATATTTTCGTGCTTGAGTTTCTTGATTACTTTATTGATCCTCCAAGATATAGCATCGAAGAATGTATGCATAGGGGCTTAACCTATAGTGTACCTTTGAAAGCAAAATTGCGATTGTCATGTAATGATGAAGAGCATGTTGACTTTCAAACAATTGTTCAAGATGTATTTCTAGGGAACATTCCATACATGACTCCAAAGGGTACCTTTGTTATCAATGGTGCAGAGCGAGTTATTGTATCTCAGTTACACCGTTCTCCTGGTGTATTCTTCGGTCAAAGTTTCCACCCTAATGGAACAAAAATATATTCCGCAAGAGTCATTCCTTTCAAAGGGGCTTGGATGGAATTTGCTACGGATATTAATACGGTTATGTATGCCTATATTGATCGTAAAAAGAAATTTCCAGTAACTACTTTATTGAGAGCTATCGGATATGATACGGATCGAGCGATCTTGGATATCTTCGATTTAGCGGATGAAGTACCTGCTACTGAGGAAAATTTAACGAACGCTATTGGTAGAAAATTAGCTGCTCGGGTATTAAAGAGTTGGACGGAGGATTTCGTGGATGAGGATACTGGTGAGGTGGTGACTATCGAGCGTAATGAAATTATCTTAGAGCGGGATGTTGTTTTGGATGAAACAAATATCCAGTCAGTTATTGCTTCTGATGCAGAAACAGTCATTCTTCAAAAGGATGATATTGAGGAAGATTACTCTATTATATATAATACGCTTCAAAAAGATCCTTCTAGTTCAGAAATAGAAGCGGTACAATATATCTACCGTCAACTTCGGGGAACAGATCCACCGGATGATGATACGGCTAGAGGAATTATTGATAAATTATTCTTCTCTGATAAGCGTTATAACTTAGGAGAAGTAGGACGATATAAGATCAATCGGAAATTAGGACAAGAAATTGACAAAGAAGTTTCTGTCTTAACAAAGGAAGACATCATCAAAATCGTAAAGTATCTGGTAAGTTTAATGAACCAGAAAGCGGAGATTGATGATATAGATCACTTAAGTAATCGTCGAATTAAAACAGTAGGGGAGCAGTTATACGCACAGTTCGGTGTAGGTTTGGCTAGAATGGCTAGAACGATCCGAGAGCGTATGAACGTTAGAGATAATGAAGTCTTTACGCCAATTGATTTGATCAATGCGCGTACGCTATCTTCTGTTATCAACTCTTTCTTCGGTACGAGTCAATTGTCTCAGTTTTTGGATCAAACGAATCCATTGTCTGAGATTACACATAAGCGTAGAATTTCAGCCTTAGGCCCAGGGGGACTTTCAAGAGAGCGTGCAGGTTTTGAGGTGCGGGATGTTCACTATTCTCACTACGGTCGTCTTTGTACGATTGAAACACCAGAGGGACCGAACATTGGATTGATTTCCACGCTATGCGTTCACGCTAAGGTCAACAAAATGGGTTTCTTAGAAACACCATATAGACCAGTAACGGATGGTAATGTAAATATGGTCGATGAACCATTGTACTTATCAGCAGAGGCGGAGGATTTTAAGAAAATTGCACAGGCAAACGCACCATTAACAGAAACAGGTGGTTTCGTAACAGATAGAGTCAAGTGTCGAGAGCATGGTGATTTCCCGGTATTGGCACCAGCAGATATCGAATTTATGGATGTCGCTCCTAACCAAATTGTAGGAGTTTCCGCATCTATGATTCCTTTCTTAGAAAATGATGATGCCAATCGTGCCTTGATGGGATCTAACATGCAGCGTCAAGCCGTTCCTTTATTGCGTCCTCGTTCACCGATTGTTGGTACTGGACTGGAAGGTAAAGTGGCGAGAGATTCACGGATGTTGATTAACGCAGAGGGAGAAGGTATAGTAGAATACGTAGATGCGAAGGAAGTAGTGATCCGATATGACAGAACAGAAGAAGAGAAATTGATCTCTTTTGAAGATAATAGGAAGTCTTACAAATTGGTGAAATTCAGAAGAACGAACCAAGGTACTTGTATCAACTTGAAACCGATCGTTCGTAAAGGACAACGGGTAACAAAAGGTCAAATCCTTTGTGATGGTTATGCTACACAAAAAGGAGAGTTAGCTTTGGGACAAAACTTGAAAGTAGCCTTCATGCCTTGGAAAGGGTATAACTATGAGGATGCGATCGTATTGTCTGAAAGAGTAGTAAGAGAAGATATTTTTACCTCTTTACACATAGAGCACTTTGATTTAGATGTAAGAGATACTAAGTTAGGAGAAGAAGAACTAACGAACGATATACCAAACGTAAGTGAAGAATCTACTAAGGATTTGGATGAGAATGGTATCATCAGAGTTGGTGCGTGGGTGAAAGAAGGAGACATCTTAATTGGTAAGATTACACCAAAAGGGGAGTCCGATCCGACACCAGAAGAAAAGCTGTTAAGAGCGATCTTCGGTGATAAGGCAGGAGATGTAAAAGATGCATCTTTAAAGGCGCCACCATCGACAAAAGGTATTATCATCAACAAGCAATTGTTTGCGCGTGCTAAGAAGGATAAAGATCAAAAATCTCAGGAGAAAGATCAGTTAGCCAAGTTGGATGATAATCACATGATTACTCTGAACGAAATCAAAACGATCTTAATTGATAAGTTATTGGTGTTAGTGAAAGGTAAAATCGCTCAAGGTGTGAAGAACATCTATGGAGAGATGAAGATCGAAAAGGGTGTGAAATTTGACCAAGCTTTACTGAAGAAATTAGAATTAATTTCTATTGATTATAGTAACTGGACTGAGGACGCACACACGAATAGTTTGATTGCTCGTTTGTTACATAACTATAGTATCAAAGTAAACGAAGAAGTAGGTAAGTATAAGCGAGAGAAATTCAACATTAGTATTGGTGATGAATTACCAGCTGGTGTATTGAAATTAGCGAAAGTATACTTAGCCAAGAAGCGGAAGCTGAAAGTGGGAGATAAGTTGGCAGGACGTCACGGTAATAAGGGAATTGTATCTCGTATCGTTCGTCTAGAAGATATGCCATTCTTAGATGATGGAACACAAGTGGATATCGTACTGAATCCATTAGGCGTACCATCTCGGATGAACTTAGGTCAAATCTTTGAAACGGTATTAGGTTGGGCAGGAGAAAAATTAGGTTTGAAGTTTGGTACACCAATTTTCGATGGAGCTAGCATGGATGAAATCGAAGAGCGTATCCAAGAAGCAGGTCTACCTTCTTTAGGTCAAACTTACTTACACGATGGAGAAACCGGTGATCGATTCCACCAGCAAGCAACGGTGGGTGTGATCTACATGTTGAAATTATCGCACATGGTAGATGATAAGATGCACGCACGTTCAATCGGACCATACTCATTAATTACGCAACAACCATTGGGTGGTAAAGCACAGTTTGGTGGACAGCGTTTTGGTGAGATGGAGGTATGGGCATTAGAGGCATTCGGTGCAGCTAGTATCCTACAAGAATTACTAACGATCAAGTCAGATGATATTAACGGTAGAGCAAAAGCTTATGAAGCGATTGTGAAAGGGGATGTATTACCTACCCCAAATATCCCTGAGTCTTTCAATGTATTAATACATGAATTGAGAGGTTTAGCATTGGACGTTAAATTTGA
>CALJIY010000092.1 GCA_937973945.1 uncultured Saprospiraceae bacterium
GGGCGGGCATGGTATAAGTGTCATAAGTGTCTGCTAACTGCATTTTCCAGAGCGGAATATTGGTAGCTCCATTGATCGCAATCAATCGACCATCAACGCTATTTACAACAATATCCTTAATGCCATCTAAGTCAACATCAACGATTAGAGGTGGGGCAATAAATCCTTTACCATTGCCTTTTGCAAGGAGGGTGGCATTGGATAGGTCTTCGTTGATGATATCTTCTAAACCTACTCGAAATAAACCTCCATCTATATATTCACCACCAGTTCCGAAAATAACTGTTGGATGTCCATCATTTTTAAAGTCATGCACAATAGGAGAGCAATAGGTTTCTTTGCCATCAGGTACAAAGGCTTTGGAAAGGACGCTTCCTGTTTGTCCACAAAAGATCATTAGGGCGCCAGGTGGACGTTCTAGGTCTTTCGTCGTAGCTTTTATGAAACCGCCATAAGCCGTCAATAAATCTGCTACGCCATCCTTATTAATATCTGGAATTAACTGTGGGCTATAAAAATTTAGAATTGTGGGGTCATTAAAATAGTCTATGCTATCATTATCGGCTAGGTATTCCCAAACGATTTGCCCATTGCTACCATCTAATGCCAATAAAATAGCCGATCGGCCACCTATATAAATATCTGGTATGCCATCTTGAGTAATATCTTGGAAAACCGCAGACCCAACGACTTGGTTTCTAGCTGGTGTGGTCCATAGGATAGTTCCATCTTTTCCATCCAAAGCAATAACCGCTTCTTTGATGGGCATGAATTCCTTGCCGCCAGCACCAATGACTATATCCTTAATTCCATCTTCATTTAAGTCTATAGCCAGCGGGGAAGATAAAGAACCAACGCCTTCTATTTTTTGCCGCCAATTGTCCGCTTCGAAGGATTGACATTGGTAGCACAACAAAGAGAGTCCAATTAAGTATAAAATATTTTTGATTCGTATCGCCATTTAAAACATCCAATAAGATGGTCGCTCTCGAACGGCACCATTGATTTCTAAACAATCTCTACAACCAAAGGGCGTAAATCGCTGAAAACCTGCACACTTAGGCCTAACAAAGAAATCAAGATCATCCGCATTAACGAATTTTCTTTGAAAGAAAATAGAAGCAACCGAAAAATAGCCTACCGCTATATCATTTGGATTATCTACATTCTTAATATTACCGATAACAGTACCAGGTGGGGGGTCAAATAATCCACCGTCAATATCTATCACTTCTTTTATATTATTCCAATAGGTAAACTCCTCCTCAGAGATAGAGAACTGAGAGATATGGAGACAGAATTGTTCGCCAAATCTAAAGTCATAAGTAGCTTCTGCAATCACTTGTTCATAGAGTATATCGCCATTCACCTGAGAGGCATCAAATAAACGAATGTCATTGAGGTCTAAATTTACTTTTACATAACATCTTCGTAAGTTTAAGGCACCAGGATAGCCTTCTTGTATTTGGTATTCTCCAAAAACTCTCCATCTTAAAAAGGGGGGTGTTTCTGCTTGAGAAACATCCGTTATTAACTTCGCTTTAAGTAAATTTTCTGTAACAAATTCTCCTGCATTATTTCTAAAAGTTTCTTCACTCACCTCAAAAGTTACATCCTCAATGGAACTACTAGATCTCAAAGCAGCAGGTTCTGACTGATAATGATTTCCGTCAGGTAATACAATATCAATAAAATAAGATTTTCCTCGAAGGGCTTTAAAATTCGACAATTGATAAATACCTTCTCCTAATTCTGTATAAGGATAAGACGATCCATCAGAGTCTTTTAGTTGCACCGTGGCACTGGACACTGGATCTAATATATTATCATTGCCTATACCAATAACCGCACTCTGAGATAATTTTAATTGGAAGTCTCCCAAACTATCCGTTACAAATCCATCTACCACTAAGGTTCTTTGCTCGGTATCTACATTTAATTTAATCTCGTCCACACAGGTCCATAGTAGCAAGGGAAATACGAAGACTAGTAGATAAATTATATTTTTCTTTTTCATCATTTTCTTTTTTTTACAACTTCTCTTTACATTCATGAATACACTGTAAACTAAGTTGTTTAAATTTTGCATAAGTCCCACATGGTCAACGTCTGGGCGGGAGGCCCGTCCAAAAACTGTTTGACCGGAGGGAGTTTTTTTGGACTAGCTTTTTTGCTTCTTTTTCAGCAATGGAAAAAGAAGAGTCAACATCTAATCTTAAATTACTAAACAACGTCTCTTATTTTAAATTAAAATTATAGGTGATAGAAGGGAAAATAGATCCTAAAGTCGCAACTCGGATCGCCTTGACACTATCAAATGGATTCTGTCTAAAATATACAGAATAAGCATTTTTCCTAGAATATAAATTGTAAACCGATAAGGTAATACTTTGATCAAATTTGTCCATGTTTTTTCCAAATGGACCTATCGTATAGGCTAAATCTAAGCGATGGAAGTCAGGCACTCTAAATTTATTTCTATCCGAGTAAATGGGCACACTCAGTACATTATCACTATTATAGGAACTTACAGGTGCGGTAGTTGGTCGACCACTTCTATAAGTGAAATTAATAGATAGATTAGTTCTGTTCTCAAACTGTTTAACCATACTCAAATTGAATACATGTGGGATGTCGTAATTAGAAGAATACCATTCGCCTCTATTTATCCCTACTTGTGTACTAGTCGCTTGCACATTACGAGTGGAACTAGAAAAAGTATAATTAGCATCCCATCTAAAGCTTCCTGTTTGCTTCCTGAAATTTAATTCTAGACCATAAGCTAAGCCTTCTCCTGTTACTAATTCTGTTTCTATATGCTTGTTAAGTAGTAATTTTGCAAAATCCTTATAATCCAAAATGCCTTCTGACTTTCTATAGAAAGCCTCTATCGAACTTTCATACTTTTTAACCCCAAAGTTTTTGAAGTACCCAATAGAAAAATTATCAGAAAATTGAGGGGCTACATGTTGGTTGGCCAACTGCCAAATATCAATGGGTGTTGCAGATGCGGTGTTGGATATTTGCGCTAAATATTGGTAAGTTTTGGCATACCCTAATTTAATTGAGTTCGCCTCGTTTAATTCATATCTAATAGAAGCCCGTGGTTCAAATCCAGAATAGCTAGCAATCGAAGCACCCTCTTCAAAAGATTGTACATCAATAATATTTCGATCTGTTTTGATTTGATCCTCTGGATAAATGTTTACATTATTAGGGCCGATATTGTTAAAGTTAGTGTAACGGAGTCCTGCAGAAATTTCTAAATTATCAGACAGATTAAATTGATTTTCAATATAGAGTGCCAATTCTTGTCCCTTTTCCTTTCCAAGTATATCAGGAATAATAAAAGAATTTTCTAATGGCTCAATTTCTCCAGGACTAATCTCATAAATATTTATATCTGCACCTACATTTAATTTATAAGTATTAGATAAAATATACAGTAAGTCTACCTTTCCCCTAAGGTAATCAATTGCATTTGTGAATTTGGATTGATCATTTCCTTTGAGATCGAATAAGGAACTTTGGTAGCGACCTTTATTAGCGCTCAATGTTAAATTAGCTTTATCCCCAATTAATTGCTTTAAGTAGGCTTCTCCGGATATAGTAGAGTAGTCAAATCGTGCTTCATCGCCTAATTGAAAGTCATCTCTACTCCGTAAAAAACTGCCACCAAAATTTGTTGTTTGACTGATTCTTGCATTGATTTTTGCCGTTACATCATTGAAAAAGGCACTACTATTTTTTACTTGTGGGTTATCCACTAAATTGAAAATCCAATCTGCATAACTATATCTTGATCCAACAATAAAAGAAACTTTATCTTTAATGATCGGTCCTTCAGCGGAGAGTCTACTAGATACCATTCCAATGCCGCCTTTTAATTTGAATTTTTCTTTGCTTCCGTCTCTAGTTTCTACCGCTAATACAGAAGATAATCGCCCACCATATTTTGAAGGGATGCCTCCTTTATATAAATCTACGTACTTGACTAAATCTGGATGAAATAAAGAAAAGAATCCAAGTGCATGAGAAGGGTTAAATATTAGATGGCCATCTTGTAAGATTAAATTTTGATCCGTATTTCCACCTCGAACGTTGAAACCAGATGCGCCTTCACCAGTATTATTGACACCAGAGATAGATTGTAAACTTCTCAAGATATCAATCTCTCCGAAAAACTTGGATTGATTTTCTAATTGCTCGGCATTTAATCGCTGTAGGCCAGGGGTGATTTCTTTGATTTGATCTTGTTCTGATGTGCCACTGACAATCACTTCATCAATTAAGACGGACTCTACGGCTAAGGTCAAAGATAAATTACCAGAGGAACGTGCGTTCAACTGTATCTCCATATCCTTAAAGCCTAATGCAGAAATTGTAAAGCGATACGCCTTTTGATCTAAGGGGATGCTAAAGTTGCCATCTAAATCTGTAATAGCATTAATACCTCCTACGGACTGTAATACCGCATTAATTACAGGCGATTGGTCTTTATCTGATAAGATTTGACCTGTCCAAATAATTGGTTCATTTGGCTTCGAAATGCCGCCTAGTTGATAAGACGCTTGACTAAATATACTGTTGGTACTCAATAATAATAAAAGTAAGAACAGTGGTAATTTTTTAAAAGCTGCTGCTTCCATATGTTTAGGATTCTATTTTGTTTAGTCAAAGCTATCTTGCTGAATCTGAATAGACAATAATATATAAAATAAACTAATTTTAATAGAGAAAGTTGTTATTAATTGTATTAATTCATTGCGGTATTTCGACTGTTCTCGCTGTTCCTTTGCTATTATAGATGTTTATGGATTCTATATTGTTGTTGATCACTATTTTTCTACTAGATTGAGATAGGAAACTAGATCCATAATATAATTCTTGGCGACGCTTTTTACCTGATTTGAGGGTTAAAATAGCATATTGATCGTTTGGTAGGGTAGGCATGCTTTTGAATGTATCATGGGGGGTATGCACTTTCAAAGGACCTCTATTCTGAGAGGCAATATATATGGGGCGTTTACTTTCTTGATGATATAGTTGTACTAATGCTTTTGCATCGCCTTGTACGGTAAAGCCTGTCTCCGAAGAAGTTTGGAATTGGAATTTTCCCGTGCCATCACCTATTGCTAGTAAACCATCATGGGCATCCATTCGACCTACGGAAACTTCCATTCCATAATCATTACCAACTAATAATAAATCTAGGTTGCCGTCCTTGTTGAGGTCCGTAGTATGCATCGCATAAATAGGCGCACGTTGTACGATAGGAGCTAATGGGCGAATAGTGAATTTTCCGTTGCCTTTATTTTCTATATAAGAACTCGTAAACGTATTAGCGGATAAGATCAAACAGCCTTCCATTTCCTCGGGTGTAAATATTTCTGGCATTGGAGTGACGGCTAATTGCTTATGTTTTAAATATTTTTTCTTAATAATATTTACTTGCTTCGCAATTTCTAATCTACCGAAATAGGGGTATTCTTGAAGTTGGCCATTTTCGTCAGGAAAGAAACAGGCAGGAAATAAATCTTCTTGTTTATTATTATCAAAGTCTTTATAGTAGACCTTGAACGGGTGATCTTGAGAAATTCCAGTAACCGTATTCTTTCCTGTATTACCTGCTATATAATCTATATCGCCATCATTGTCAAAGTCGCCACTTACCAAGCTATTCCACCAACCTGTTTCCTTAGCAATGCCAGTTGTTGCTGTCTCATTGGTGAAACTATTACCATTGTTTTTCAAAAATTGAAGAGACATAAATTCTCCCGCAAGTAGTAAATCTATGAATCCGTCATTATTATAATCGGTCCATAAAGCATCCGTCACCATGCCTATATTTGAAAGCATTGGAGCTACGGTTGAGGTTACATCAATAAACTTAACTTGCTCTAGCGTACTTTCATTTTGCAGAATGTAGCTATTGACAGGGAGTGGATATCTGCCTGGATCTACTCTTCCGCCTACGAATAAATCTAGATCTCCATCTTGATCATAATCTGCTGCTTTGACAGAAAGACCACTTAAAAATATTTCAGGTAATGCATTTTTATCATATTGAAACGCACCTTGCTTATTGATATATAGTCGATCCACATATTGGGTATCTCTGATATCATATTCA
>CALJIY010000093.1 GCA_937973945.1 uncultured Saprospiraceae bacterium
ACTAAAGATAAATTTGGTATTCAAGTAGCCGCACCTACTACTTTTTTAAATCAAGAAATTAAAGAAAAAGTAGATGTGGTTACGCTATGGCATGTGTTAGAACACTTGCACGATTTGACGGGCTATATGGAAAGTATTGCGGCTCAATTAGCGGAGGATGGAACAGTATTGATTGCGGTTCCAAATCATGCTTCTTATGATGCGACCCATTATAAAAAACATTGGGCAGCTTATGATGTGCCTCGGCATCTTTGGCATTTTACACCGAAAACGATTGGGCAGTTAGCAGAAAAAACAGGATTTAAAGTGGTTGGTCAAAAGCGATTACCGCTCGATCCTTTTTATAATTCTTTATTGAGTGAGCAGTATAAGGGGAATAAACTCGCTCTTCTTTCTGGTGGGTTGGTGGGTGCTATTTCTTTGTTGAAAAGTTATGTTGATCCTGCGAAGAGTACTTCTCCTATCTATATTTTGAAAAGAGGTTAGGAGAAGAATGAGCATATTTTTTTGAACACAGAGACACAGGGGCACGGAGGTTTTGGTTGGGAGTTGGTGGCTTTCGCCACTTTGGGTGATTGAACACAGAGGCACAGAGCGCACGGAGAAGTATACTCTGTGTGCTCTGTGTCTCTGTATTCAATCCTTATATCTAGCCTACACCAAGGGATAAAAAACTCCGTGCCCCTGTGCCTCCGTGTTCTTAACAGTATCTAGTTCAGATCCCCAGTTCATGCAGCCGCCTTCTCCTCTTTCTCCGTAGGACTTCTAAAAACTAATTGATCATCGAACGCATCCAACATCACTTTAGAGTTGGGCGCAATCTCTCGTTTAAGGATGGCTTTAGATAAGGCATTCAATACTTTCTTTTGAATGACTCGCTTGACCGGTCTGGCACCAAATTGTGGATCAAAGCCTGCATTAGCTATATAGTCTATCGCTTGTGGCGTAGCAGATAATTGAATTTCTTGATTCGATAATACTTGCTCTAAGCCTTTCAATTGTAACTCCACAATACTTCTAATATTACCAGCAGTTAATGGCTGGAACATCACCACTTCGTCAATTCTATTGATAAATTCAGGTCGTAAAGATTGTTTCAATACATCGAAGACCATTGCTTCTGTTTTTTCAAAAATTTCCTCCCGATTGTTTTCATTGAGTCGAGCAAAATTATCTTGGATCACATCCGCTCCCATATTGGAAGTCATGATAATAATGGAATTTTTGAAATTCGCTACGCGTCCTTTGTTATCTGTTAATCGGCCATCATCTAATACTTGTAGCAAGATATTAAACACATCCGGATGTGCTTTTTCTATTTCATCTAGTAAGATCACAGAGTAAGGTTTTCTACGAACAGCTTCGGTCAATTGTCCACCTTCATCATAGCCCACATATCCAGGAGGCGCACCCACAAGACGAGAGACCGCATGTCGTTCTTGATATTCCGACATATCTATACGGGTCAACATATTTTCGTCATCAAACAAGAATTCCGCTAAGGCCTTAGCCAATTCTGTTTTTCCGACACCTGTTGTACCTAAGAATAAGAAAGAGCCGATTGGTCGTTTACCATCTGATAAGCCCGTTCTATTTCTTCGTATAGCGTCTGCAATCGCTTCTATAGCGACCTCTTGTCCCACTACTCTTTTACCTAATTCCTCTTCCAGATGTAGTAATTTTTCTCGTTCACTCTGTAACATTTTCGTTACCGGAATACCTGTCCATTTAGCCACAATCTCTGCGATATCTTCTGCGCCTACTTCCTCTTTGACAATTCGCTTGCCTTCTGCTTGAAGCATTGCTAGTTGCTTCTGAAATTGCTCGTATTCTTCTTGAGCAGCCGGAATTTTGCCATAGGTAATTTCTGCTACCTCACTAAAGTTGCCTTCCCGCTCCAATCGCTTCGCCTCTAACTTTAATTGCTCGATTTGTTCCTTTGCTTTTTGAATGCCTATGACCACTCCGCGCTCACTTTCCCACTTAGCTTTAAACTGATTGCGTTGCTCTTCCATATTCGCAATGCTTTCATTAAGCAATTCAATCTTAGTCGTATCATTTTCACGCTTCATTGCCTCCCGCTCAATTTCCAAGTGTCGAATCTTTCTTTCGATTTCATCCAATTCCTCTGGCATAGAATTCATTTCTAAGCGCAATCTCGCAGCCGCTTCGTCAATCAAATCAATCGCCTTATCTGGCAAGAATCGATCGGTGATGTAGCGGTTAGAGAGTTGGACAGAAGCGACAATCGCTTCATCTTTGATATTGATTTTATGATGTGTTTCGTACCGTTCCTTTAAGCCTCGAAGAATAGATACTGCATCTTCTTCTCCCGGTTCATCCACTAGAACAGTTTGAAATCGTCGTTCTAAAGCCTTGTCTTTTTCAAAATACTTTTGGTATTCCTTCAAGGTCGTTGCGCCTATAGATCGCAACTCGCCTCTGGCCAAGGCAGGCTTTAGTATATTGGCTGCATCCATCGCTCCTTCACCGCCACCTGCACCCACTAGTGTATGGATTTCGTCTATAAATAAAATAATGTTTCCATCTGCGGCTGTCACCTCTTTAATTACTGCTTTCAATCGCTCTTCAAATTCCCCTTTATATTTAGCACCTGCGATCAGTGCGCCCATATCTAAGGCAAAAATTTCCTTATCTTCTAAATCTTGAGGTATATCTCCATTAACAATCCTATGCGCTAAGCCCTCTGCGATAGCGGTTTTACCTACCCCAGGATGACCAATTAATAAAGGATTGTTTTTGGTTCGTCTGGCTAAAATGTGTAGCAAACGTCTAATCTCTTCATCTCTACCGATGACTGGATCCAATTTGCCATTTCTAGCTTTTTCATTTAGATTAACCGCATATTTATTCAAGGCATTATAGGTATCCTCTGCACTATGGCTAGTTACTTTAGCGCCTTTTCGCAAACCTTTAATCGCTGCTTTTAAGTCTTTTTCATTGACCCCATTATCTTTTAATAATTGAGAGACATCGTCTTTGACCCTTAGAATACTTAATAATAAATGCTCTAAAGCGATATATTCATCTCCAAATTCTTTTAAGAAGGTCGCTGCTCTTTGCATCACCTCATTCGCCCCTCTAGATAAATAAGGATTACCGCCTTGCACTTTTGCATATCCATTGATTAAGCGCGTTACTCCCTGGCTGATCGTATCTACATTCACCGACAATTTTTTAAAAATAAAAGGTGTAACATTTTGGTCTACCTCTAGAATGCCTTTTAAAATATGCCCGACTTCTACCGCTTGGTTGCCATTTTCAAAAGCAATTTGCTGTGCTCTTTGGATGGCTTCTTGTGTTTTTAATGTGATGTTATTCGGATTCATCTTTATTATGTGTTAGGTAGGAAGTTCTTAAGTAGGATAATTAACTTCCTTAATGTTTATCGAATTTTATAACAATAATCTCAGTTGATTACAGTAGGTATTGTGCAATTCTTGTTCCATGGGCAAAAAATGGACAAAATGTACTCGAAAACAGTTTTTGTATTGACAAAATGACATATTCGTCTAAATATAGGTGTCATAATGGCTCTTAATGGCTTAAAAAAAATAAATACTGCGTTTTCAGCGGATTATATTTTCCATAGTAAATACATTTTTTTAGATTTTTATTAAATTTGGATAAGTACCAACTCATAATTAGTTTAACAATGAACTTCAACAATAGCTTATGGAAATACCAATAGTTCTTAAAGGATATGTAGATGAACAAGGGAAGTTTGATAAAATGCCTGGCAAAAGGCAAAAGAAAAAAGTAGCATTAATGCTACAATATTTAGCCGCTCAATTTATAGAAGATCGACAGTATACAGAAAAAGAAGTCAATGAAATTTTAAATAAACACCATAGCTTTAATGATCCTGCTAGTCTTAGACGATTAATGTTTGGCAGTAAATTAATCAATCGGACCTTAGATGGAACTGCTTATTGGTTGGTTTGATTACCTTGTTTTAAGAAATACAGTTAAAAAGTGACCTTAGCAAGAAAGATTAGTCTTTATAATGGCGGAGGTCGCTTTTTAAGTGTATCTTCGCACAGAATTTCTTAAGTTCTTAGGTTTTATTCTTCCTTTCAGGTTTTTTTCTATCCTTCCTTACGTTTTTCAATTAACATTCTTTTTTATATACTATTCGTTGTACAACGATATAGTTAATCTTTATTTTTATGAATATTTTCGTTGCTAAATTAAATTACGACACGCAAGAGCGTGATTTAGAAGATGCATTTGCTGCACATGGTACAGTTGACTCTGTTAAAATCATTATGGACAAATTTACAGGCCGATCTAAAGGATTTGGTTTTGTAGAAATGCCAAACGACGATGAAGGGCAAGCAGCCATTGATGATTTAAACGATCAAGAATTTGATGGTCGTACTATTGTAGTTAAAAAAGCTGAACCTCGTGAGAACAGAGGTGGCGGTGGCGGTGGCCGAGGAGGTTACGGCGGCGGCGGCGGCGGTGGCCGAGGAGGCTTCGGCGGCGGTGGCGGTGGCAGATATTAATAGTATACGCATCTAGTATGCGTTTTTTAATATAAGATACTGAAAAAGAGCTCCGAGCAATCGGGGCTCTTTGTGTTTATATGCTACTGAGTGTTTTTGGAATAGAGCGTAGCGTGCATAAATTAAGAGATCTATTTTCTAGAAGTCAAAAGCTAGATCATCCTTCCCAGGACTGTCAGAAGTCAGACCTAAGACTTTGACAACGTGACGCTTACAGGTCTTATTAGCAATCTGACAGCGTAGCATTCTGACATCTGGCCTCTAAATATCTAGTAGTTTATTCCTAGGTCATTTATTAAGTGTATCTTTGCGTGGAATTCCTTAAGCTATTGGTTTATTCTTCCTATCAGGTTTTTTATCCCTTCTTACGTTTTTCATTTAACAATCTTGTTTTTATACTATTCGTTTTCAACGGATAGTTAATCTTTATTTTTATGAATATTTTCGTTGCTAAATTAAATTTCGACACTCAAGAGCGAGATTTAGAAGAAGCTTTTGCTGCTCATGGTGCAGTAGATTCTGTTAAGATCATTATGGACAAATTTACAGGCAAATCAAAAGGATTTGGTTTTGTAGAAATGCCAAACGACGATGAAGCGCAAGCTGCTATCGATGATTTAAATGATCGAGAATTTGATGGTCGTACTATTGTAGTTAAGAAAGCTGAACCTCGTGAGAACAGAGGTGGCGGTGGCGGTGGCCGAGGAGGTTACGGCGGCGGCGGCGGTGGCAGATATTAATTGTATACGCATCTAGTATGCGTTTTTTAATATAAGATATTGAAAAAGAGCTCCGAGTAATCGGGGCTCTTTGTGTTTTAGGAGGTCTGGAGGTTGGAAGTCAGAGGTCAGATCGTTCTAGTTAGCTTACGCTAACGGAACTGTCAGAGGTCAGATTTACAGTGTTGACTAAGCGACTTTCTTTCCGACTATATGCACATTTTTAAACACATAGACACAGTAGAAAACATAGTTTCCTATATGACCTACTGTGTCTATGGGTTTAAAATCCATTTAATGTGTTTAACCATAGAGTTCTCTTCGCAAAGTTTTAGAACGCTGATCTTCTCCATCATGGCTCCAACCTGGGGCATAGAAAATATATTTTAATTTATCCGACCAGTTAGAGGCTCTTCGCACATCTGCCCAAATGGCGCCATACTCATGACTGGCCACATAGGCAGGATTATAAGAATCGATATTTTTAGTTAGGCCATAGACGGGTTTCTCAACGGCTAATTCTTCCGAAAAAGTACCAAATAGTCGATCCCAAACAATCAAAACGCCAGCATGATTACAATCTAGATATCGAACATTGGAGGCATGGTGGACTCGGTGATGAGAAGGGGTATTGAAGATAAATTCTATTGGCTTTGGAAATTTATATACTAATTCTGTGTGGACAAAAAATTGATACAATAGATTCATGGATATCATCATAAAGATCATCAATGGATCAAAACCTAATAAAGGAATCCATAACCAGAAAAAGTATTTGTGTATCCGCTCTCCTACTCCTTGACGTAATGCCGTCCCTAAATTAAGTTGAATAGAAGAATGATGTGGAACATGTCCTGCCCAAAATAAACGAACTTCATGATTCATACGATGAAACCAATAATAGGCAAAATCATCCATAAAGAATAAGAGCATCCATGCCCACCATTGTCGCTGTACAATATCTTGCAAGGGGCTTATACTATGCAAAAAAGCAAAGGCACCAAAGGCTAATAATTTAGGAATAAACTCTACTATAGCTGTAAGAAGAGATAAAGAGATAGACACTAAGGTATCTTTCTTATCTGTATAGAATTTATCTTCCATAAACATTTCCACTACGATTAATAATAGAAATATTGGGAAGGCAATTACTAAGAGCTGATCTTTGGCTAATTCTTCTAGGTAATAGGGAATATTCATTTTTCTTAGTTTTCTTAACTATTGACCATATTTGCGGCAACACGTGGGAAACAATGATATAAGGTGTCTTTAAAATCTTCGTCTATATCTAAAGTATCAATTGCCGATTTCATGCACTTAAGCCATTCCATTGCAGTAGCTTCTGTAATCGTATGAGGAAAATGGCGCATTCGCATTCTCGGATGGCCGAAAGTCTCATTATATAAAAGGGGACCACCTAAAAACTGCGTTAAAAAGGCAATTTGTTTTTTCCTAACTAAGTCTAAATCTGTTGTGAATAGGGGCTTTAATAGCGGATTTTCAATTACTAATTCATAGAATTTATGGACTAGTTGTTCTAATTTTTCCGCCCCTAATTTATCATAAATGGTATTTTCCATAGGTTATTTTCTTTATAGAGAAGCAAAGGGGATTTTAATGCTCCTCATACAACACCCTCAACACATTATCCATTTCTTTTTTAAGCGGTGTGGAGCTACCATAAAAATTATTATGCATGAAACTAAAGATAAGCACTTTACCGGTCTTTGTAAACAAATAGCCACTTAAACAATGCCGATTGGAAAGCGTCCCCGTTTTAGCATAGATGAAGGGTTCGCCTTTGGACCGATAGTAATTCGTCAAGGTACCCGTTTCTCCTCCAGCAGCGAAAATTGCTTTTATGTCTTCTACAGATAAGTGATCCTGTATTTTCTCTAATAAACGAACAATAGAACGAGGGGTAAATAAATTATAACGCGACAAACCAGAACCATCTACCCACCTAAGTGGGTCTGGCAAATCTTGTAATAAAGAATCTTTAGCATAGGTGATTATTCGCCGAGTATTCATCGTATCGAATAACTCATTTGCACACATCAGTAATAATTGTTCTGCAACAAAATTGTCGCTTTCTACCATCATTCTTCGATACAGACTATCCATACTCCCACTATAGATTTTTTCCTTTATAGGGAGTTGAGGCATAGAAATTAACTGGACTTCTTTACCTAATTCCATTTGAAGCAGTGCTGTCAACAAACTATCATTATATAAAAATGGAATCTCTTGATGAAATGCTTTTTGTAGCGGGAGCGTACCCTCTAAATTAATGTCGTTGGTTGTTAAGGCTCTTTTAAAACGAGGTCTGGATCGTTCTATACCTGTATTCCATTGAATATGCTTTTGAAAATAAGCTGGCGTAACAGCATCTACAAGGGTATTCGTATCTTTCTTTATCGTTACTACATTTCCATAAATTGGTATTGCTGATTTCTCTACTTGATAATAGTATAGGTAGTCATCCCATGCCCACCCTGCTCCTAATCGTTCATCTATAAAATTATCTGGACAATAGAATAATTGCTCTGGTCTATTTTCTAGAAATCGAAGGAGCGTATCATTTTCAACAAAAAAAGGATGTAATAAAGAAGGGTCTCCTGTACCATAAAAAATCAAGGAATCACCTGTTATCCCATATTCAAATGCAGGAATCGAATCATCAAGTATGCTTAATGCCGTGTATAGGGTAAAGATTTTTGTATTGGAAGCAGGTGTGAAATGTTTGTCTGCATCAAATTCATACAACATCTCCTTCGCTACTGGATCGTATAATGCAAAACCGGTATAACTTTTAGAAAAAATCGGAGAGGAACTAACTAATTCGTGGAGGGATTTCTTTTCTTTCTTGGTCAACACTTTAGGACCAGCACAAGAAAGAAAAACAGAAGCAAAGAAAAGCACACAGAACCACAAAAAAGGTTTTTTTTTATGGTTCTGTGTACCTATATAAATAGAAGCATATTCCATGCTTAGACTAATTTATCCATCTCATTACATAGTCTACCAAAAATATCATCAATAGACCCAATTCCTTTGATTTTCATAGAATGTCCAGTTTCATTATAATAATCGTAGACTGGACTAGTTTCTTTCTTATAAACGGCTATTCTGTTACGGATGATGCTTTCATCTGTATCATCTGCTCTTCCAGAAGTTTTTCCTCTTTCTAAAAGTCGAGATACAATTTCTTCATCATCCACATCTAAAGCGATGAGTGCAGAAATTGATTCATTATCTTCTCCTAACAATATATTTAAGGCTTCCGCTTGCGGGATTGTTCGTGGAAAACCATCGAAGATGTAACCCCCTACATCCTTATTTTCATCCACTTTCGCTTTTAACATCTTAATAGTAACCGAGTCTGGTACTAATGCGCCCTTATCCATATAAGTTTTAGCTTCTTGGCCTAAAGGAGTGTTATTTTTCAAATTATATCTAAAAAGATCTCCTGTTGAGATGTGTAGTAATCCGTATTTCTCTACTAATTTAGTAGCCTGCGTACCTTTACCTGACCCTGGAGGTCCAAAAAGAATAAGATTTGTCATGAATCAAATGATGAATGATATAATAATTGCTAGGACGTAAAATTAGGAAAAAAAAAATAGATAAGTTACTTATTCAGCTATTAGCTTTCAGCCTTTAGCTATTAGCCATAATGGACGTTGATTTAATTATAGTATGCTAATAGGAGACCATTCATCCTGCTTAGAAAGGAATGCTAAATACTCACAGCTACATAACTCTTTTTAGTAACAGGATTTTTTTGATTGATTGGCTATAGGAAGGATCTTTAGTAGTTAGATATTAAAATTTTTAGAAGAAAAATAAACGAGTAAAATTAGCGAATATTTGGCAGCTAATAGCTGAAAGCTAAAGACTAACAGCTGAAAGCAAAAAAAATGTGGGCAGCAACTTCCCTTCTGTCGCCACCCACTGTCCTACGAGAAAGTAGTGTTTCTATTCATTAAAACGAGTATTCACTCAAAATGATTACTCGAAGAACCGATTTCAAGGGGAAATGTTTATAATTAGTCACATGATAAATTGACCTATAATTAAACTATCAAGTGGTATATCATTGAAAATTAGTAGCTAAGGGCTTTTTTTAACAAAACAATTACTTTAAATAAAAATTCAATTCGTTTCTAATTTTAAAATTTATTTTTCCACATCATGCTTTCTACAGGTCGAATCGTTCTAGTATTGTATTTAGCATTCTTTTTCTTGTTGTAGTAATTTTTAATGTCTCCCGCCACCATAAAATAGATCAATTGACCAATAGGCATTCCAGCATATACGCGAACTGGATGCGTACAAGAAATTTCTAGTGTCCAAGTATTACAAAAACCTACATCGCCTTTGCCAGCGGTAGCATGAATATCAATCCCCAAACGACCAACAGACGATTTACCTTCCAAGAAAGGAACCGTCGTATGTGTTTCGGTATATTCTTCCGTTACCCCTAGATATAAAGTGTTAGGATGTAAAACATAGCCGTCTTTGGGAATTTCAAAATGTTCTATCTCATTGTGTTTCTTAGCGTCTAGGATGTGGTCTTTATATCTGGCTAAATATTTTCCTAAATGAACGTCGTAGGAATTTGTTCCTAAACACTTCTTTCGAAATGGCTCTATAATAATTTCTTTTTTTGCAATTGCTGCTAATATTTCTTTATCACCTAAAATCATCTTTATATTTTAAGGCTCTCTGACAAATTCTATGATTGTAACGGATCGTCGAAGTTTGTAACTTCGATGCGATATGCTAATCAAATGGTATCGAGATTACAAGCCTCGACGATCCCAAATTTCTCACTAAATTTACCAGAGAACTTGTTCTAATAACTATTTGAATTTTATAAACAACTTCTTATTGAGTCTCACAAAAATAATCTTTTACCAACATTATTGTAGTATGCGTTTTGGAGTTCACCAAATTGATTCTTATAAAATTATATCAGCACCATGAGTGCTTACACATTAATTAAAAAGAGGTAAGCAATTCAATGAACTGCTTACCTAATAAATTTAAACGGGAAATAAAAAAAATAAGTATTGGTAAAGAATTAATCTTTAGGTAATAGGGCACAAATAGCGTTCACCTATTCCTTTATTTCATTTGGTATCATTGGGCATAGAGTGCCTAGGGCTTCTATATATAGAAACTATAATTTTAAAATTTCTGCCTTGTAAAGTAGTAGTGTTAAAAAGGTAAGTAGTAGCTATGCTAGTTTTGTACTAGCATAGCTATCTATTACTGAATGCTCTTGATATTTAATTTAGAGCAAGATCATTTTCTTAGTCTGAACTTGATCTTTTGATTGTATTTTATAGTATAAAATTCCTTTCTCCGATAACTCGTGGCTTTGAATATTCCATTCGTTATATCCTTTGTCGAAATACTGTGACCATTTCTTGACCTCTTTACCATCTGGTGTTAAGATCGTTAGTGATACCATATCCGCTTCAGGTAATTGGAATCCAATCGTTGTTTGAGTAGTAAAAGGATTAGGTCTATTTTGCTGCACTTCAAAAGGAGCAGCAATAGCTGTGAAGGCTAATTCTATTTGTTTGATTTCACGCTCTGTAGTATAAGCTTCCGCCTCCATTACCCTTGGCTGAATCATTAATAATTCACTCAAAGCTGCTGTTTTCTCCGCTTTAAAAGTTAAGGTAAATTGATTGCTTTCAAAGCTTTGATCTCCAACTTTATTCCAACTAATCGGTAGCACATTTCTATCTTTCATCGTCCATCCAATATTAGTTTCTTTCACTAAGCCTTCTTGCATTTCAACAAGACTTAGATCTTGATAAGCCAAGGCAAACTGATACCCATCTAGTTCTTGATCTGCTGGAATCGTAAAATCAACGGTAATTTCTTGTCCGACTTTAACTATTTTATTTTCAATAGTGATGGACACTCTATCACTGCTAGTACGAGCTTCTGCTGTTACTAATTCATTCGCAGATGCGTTACCACTTACATCCCCCACTTTGATCGCAATAAAGTTATTGTTCATCTGGTCTACCCCATTTACATCGACTACAATTGTTTCATTGAAAGCCTCCGTTAATGGATCAGCACTTGTAAATTGATAAGAAGCATCCACAAAACGCCAGCTTTTATTATCTGGAAATTCTGTAGTGATATTCAAAATGAGTCTTCTTAATTGTACCATATCGAATGCTGTGATCGTACCAGATCGGTTGATATCAGCAGCAATAATATGATAAGGAGAGGGGATATATTGTATCCCTAAAATGTGCTTACTAATTAATACCAAATCAAAAGTAGATACACCGTTTAGTGGATTATTATCTTTAGCAGGTATCAATTGATAAGCTGCGCCATCATTTAATTCAAAAGCATAATCTCCATTTTCACTAGTCATATAAGGTGCTGGCATTGTACCTGCTCCAGCTACGCTCACTTCGACTTCCTGTATAGCTTCGCCATCAGGCATCGTAATTTTCCCAGCTACTCTAGGTTTTGTGATATCACTTTCACAAGCATTATTCGCATCATCTATAATAACCCTAGTTTCACACGAACCATAGTTTTGTTCTCCATCCAAAACAAACACTTGTACCGTTTGTAGACTCCTATAATCACATCCCAATTCTAAGGCATTGGGTAATTGAATAATACCCTCCAAATCTTCGGGTGCTTCCGCAGAAAAACTACTATGCCATATTCGGTAATCCATTGCTTGTGGTGCTAAGCAATTATCAAAACTATTACCCGCAATGATTGCCGGACTTACTAAAGCAGTCCCCACATCCCTGATACTAGTTGTCAAAGTATCTTGACAGATAACGGTCGGTGGTCGACAATCCCAGAATTCGAATGTTCTTTCCTGATCTCCGAAATTACCACAATTATCATATACTCTAAATCGAACCGTATATTCCACTTTTGGCTGTACCGTCCAAAAGAACTTTTCTGAATCTCCGTGTCCTACTTCTACACCATCTTCTGAAATCCAGTATTCAAAACTAAAGTTTTTAAAGAAAGCATCTTCACAATCCGTTGCCTCTGCGGTGAACACTCTAACGGTGTCACACTCATAAGGACCTGAGCCTAAGGTTATATCTTCTGTTCCAAATGGAGCCACATCTCCTGCTCCGTAGATACAAGTTTGGACAGGATTAATCGTTACAACAGGCTTGTTATTATCTGAAATTTTTAATACTTGTGTATATTTAAAGTATCCTAAATTACCATATACAGAAGGATCAATTACTCTTTCCTCACGCACTTCTCCTAATACATTCTCAGACCTAGTAATGTCAACTGGCTCAGAACCAGGCTGATAGGTGCACCAGTTGATAATATAATAGGTTCTATTTACTTGGAAACAAGCATCACTAACAATATCAAATACCTGATCTTCATATTCCCAAGCTAGCACATCACATGCTCCACGAGTAATCGTCATACCTGCTGCTGGCACAGCATCACCACATTCCCCTGCCCAATCAACGGGTAGAGTAAAAGACCAATCTGGTCGGTATGCTACAGTAATGATTTGCATTTGCCATGGAGATACTTGTCCTTCTTGATTCGCATCAAAAGCACGGTATCGTCTTCTAACACTTGCCTCTCCACATTGGCTATAAATCAATTGATATTCTTGTTCGATAGATAAAGTTCTGCATACTGCATTATCAGAACAACTTGGTTGTCCAAATCTAGTTTCATATAAAGCTAATAGATCGCCTGTCAATGGCTGCCATTCCCCATCTTCCAATTGATTGTCTCCATCTGCATCAGTCGGTTCACCCAATTCTTTAGAGAAAAATTCATCACAATAAGCAATCGTATCTGGAAGGGTTTCGCATATTGGTCTCACATTATCTAATACATTTACAAACAACCAACATACATTATTATTACCTGAAAAGTCGGTTACTTGTAGTTCAACTCTCACTGGGTCAAAGACATCTTCACAGGAAAAATCTACAAAATCACGCCATACCCCTTCATCTGTTCTTCGTACTTTTCTATCTGCAATTCCACAAGCATCCCAGCTTATTTCGTCAATTTCATCAATCGTTAAAGTATTTTCTCCATCGCCATAAGATATGTGTAATTCATCTTTACAAATAGCAGAAGGAGGGGTTAAATCTTCTAATATAAAATAGCGATAACAAATATTCGTTGCTCTATTTCCAGTCTCATCATAAGCCTCCCACCCCACTCTAAAAGTGTCTGCCATTAGTGTTCCTGCAACAGATAGGTTTGGTGCAATACTATCCCATGTGCCATGTACTAATTGCTCCACTCTATTCATTTTAACCGTTGGACTCGGATCACAAAGATCTGTTGCAGTCGGCGTTTCAATAGAAACACCTAAGGTACATTCGAAAGGATCTAATGGAAATTTCTCTGCGTCTGCCAAAGAATTATGAGGTGGACAAACTAGCGTAGGCAATAAAGTATCTACAAACTCAATAAGCTGGGTATCTATTCTAATCGGAATAGGTCTTGGCGAACATCGATCTGCAAATGACCAATATCTGAATAATTTAACACCTCCTGGATGTGGAAAATACTGATCTTCCTTGAATAAAATATAGCTACAAGTATAGTCTTCCGTATTTAAAGTAATCGTATCATTAGAAAATACTAGTTGAGGAATACCTGTTTTTGAAACATCATTAATAGCTGCCTCTGTGTCTACTCCACAGCTTAATATAATATCATCTAATTTTATAAAGTCCTCAGCAGTCGGTCTTAGGATTCTCAAAGTATCGGAACGAAGGGTTTGATTTCCACAGAAATCTTCCGCTCTCCACTTTGCTAAATAAGTACTAATAGAGTCACATTCGGTGCCGCTTACTAATTCTATATCATATAATTCTACTGTTGCAGAATCACAATTATCTATAATTGTTGGTTTTTCTAAAATTTGGTTTAGGTAATCTAAACTAACAGTACATACTTTCAATGTATCTGTTTTGATCTCTGTAAAGGCTGGACCTGTCTCATCAATAAAATGCATATATCCCCAGCAAATATCTTCTATTGGACCTTGGCTACAGCATCCATCTTGATAGTCGTAAATTCGCTTAATCTCTACTTCATATTTTGTATCGCCACAGACATCAATACTATCTTTGTGTATTTCAGGATATCCAGTAGCTGTAGAGCCTTCCGCTATAATAGATCCATTTTCTCGCCTTACTATGATTTCATAACTGATACTTGTTCCTATGGTACTACCACTACCTGTAATTAAGCCACTCGCTACCTCACAAGGGTTTTCCAATAACATATCTGGTGTAACTTTAGCACCACAACCAGAACCTAAGGAAACATTTACATCATCATTACAAACCATTACTGGAGGAGAAATAGCTAGGTAAGACTCCGCAGTAATTTCGGGATCAATTTTTAAAGAATACTTTATCGTATAAGTACCAATAGCTAGGGTATCAATCGTAAAATTATCTCCTGCTTTTAAACAGGTGTCTTTACAAATTGTACCTGCTCCATTTAAAATTTGTATAGTTATGCTATCATTGGAGATATCACATACCGATTCAATGGTGCCAGTTTCTATACCTACCCATCGCTTTAGCTCTTGACAATCAAGACTAACAAACTGGTTTTCTGGTGGTATTATTTTAGTGGTCCGATCTTGGCAAGATAGCTTAGAATTCCAACCTATATCCTTTTTTCGATCTCCATTAGTCGTGAAATGAAAGGTCACACAGCCAGTAGCATTTTGCGCTCGATCACAATTAGCTGCTGTCCAACCCCCATTGAAACTAGAAGCACCGCCAGCGGCATCATTACTCCCTATCAATATAATTTTTGGATCGGGAACAGTGCTACCACTACCTGTAGGTACAATCGGAATAGTAGGATCATCTAGCATAGTATGTGTTACAAAACCTTCATAGGCATAAAGGTTATCACCTGGTGCTAAGCCTAAATCTTCGAATGTAAATATTAAATTGCTATTTCCGTTAGGTGGGCAAAAAGTGATTAAGCTATTTCTAGGTTTCCCCAAACTATCACTGTATTGTATGCCTTCCGTCATATCGCTTTGGAAACGAATGTCCAAATTACAATCTGCTACGACAATGGTATCAGGAATGGAATCAATGGATATTTTGACAATGGCATCTGTCCTTAGGGTATCCTGTGCAAGGGCAGTTAAATTATTGGAGCAAAGCGCAACCAATAAAATAAATAGAAAACGGTAGTGTTCTGGTTTGGGAAAGCATAGTTTAGGCCTTCCTCCAAAGGCTGAAAGAGTCGTCATTACTTAAATCGGTTTTAATAGTGAAGTGTAAGACAGTATAGCTACAGCTATTCTACATTAGATAGAATAATCTATGGTATTACTATTACCTGACTAAACACTGATACCTACTTTTTGTAAGGAAACGAATGAGTGAACGGCGTTCACCTCATAAGGCAAGACTTATTATTTTTCGGAAGGAATAAACTTAGGTTTAGGATATACTTAAAAACTTATATACTTAAATAAAAAAACTTAAAAGGTGCAATATAAATAACGTACGGGATAAATGTACTTATTTATAATATGGCAAATGCTGTGCCAAATTAATTATTTTTTATATTTATTAATTATTTCTATAAAATCTTCTAGATCACCATCGAAGACGATTATTTTAGTTCGTTGGTATTGATTAGGACCTATTACTTTGCTTTCTGTAATCTCTAATATTCTTTCTTGATTACTATTTTCAAATAAATTGAAGAAATAGGTACGCTGTTTTGTGTGTAGCGTTTTGGAGGCTATTAGCTTTTTCATTTGGTGTTTTGTGTTTACTGATTCTCTATGTAGTTGTCTCTAGACTAATTCCTACAACAACTTTCAAGTACCTCTTAAAAGGAAAAAGAGAGGTTCGTCATATCAAATATATATGTTTTACTAAAACAAAAAAAATATTTCTATCTATCAATCGCTATAACAGTACAAATTCATAATCAGATTCCCTACGCCCTGTTGTTTCTGTCATTCACCACTATTACCCACTATAATTTACTCCGCAATTTTAAACTTTCCGATACGCCTATAGGCTAGCCATAAACCAATTGTTAGTAAAATCCATTCCCAAGGGCGAACTACATGGAATTTAACATTTGGGTGAATAATAGTCCAAAAATCAGGTTTCATTTTTTTTATCAGTGGAAAAGGGATATCTAGATTGGGATCTACATGCAAGCTAGTCCACCCCTGTAAATAAGAGAAAAGTATTATGCCTAATAAACTTACCAAACCAATAAATACAGGTCTTTTGTAAAAGGGCTTAGTCGTTGCTTTATCTCTAATACCGTAGGCTCTTATTAGAATCAATCCAAGCGTTACCCCTATCATATCAATAAACACATCGTTAAAATCGTAATAATTAGATTTTTCTGGTGCTAATACTAAATATTGATAAGCTTCATCAATCGCACCAAAGAGCGTAGCGTAAAAGAGTGTGGCTTGATAATTTTGAAATAAAGGAAAGATTAAAAAG
>CALJIY010000094.1 GCA_937973945.1 uncultured Saprospiraceae bacterium
TATCATACCTTGTTTCCCAAAATGATAAATAATTGTGCTGATTAATAGTAGGTAGAGCGGTATCCAAAAAGCCTTATCTCGCCAATAGGGTAAGAGCCAATCAAAGAATGCGTTCTTACAATCTTCATTGATGAAGTGAAAAAGGGAGTGGTCTAGTTGGAGTAGGTAGTCCATTTGCCAATGAAAACATTGAGTTTAGGATTGTCGAGGTTTGTAACCTCGATGCTATACGATAATCATACCGCATCGAGGTTACAAACCTCGACGATCCATTCAAAATACAGAATTTATTAAAGAATGTAATTTTAAATATTTTTTATGAAGAGGCGATATTCCGCCATTTTTTATACTGATTAATCAAGCCTTGCGTAGAGGCATCATGCGTATCAATTGGTGTATTATCTGCTAATTCTGGTAAAATCTGTTTCGCCAATAATTTCCCTAATTGCACCCCCCATTGGTCAAAACTGAAAATATTCCAAATAGCCCCTTGTACAAATATTTTATGTTCATACAAAGCGATCAATTGACCTAAGGTATAAGGCGTGATTTTTTTAATAAAAATAGAGTTAGTAGGAATGTTTCCTTTGAATACTTTGTAAGGGGCTAGTTTCATTATTTCATCAGGAGGCGTTCCTGCTTGTTCTAATTCATCGACTACCTCTTCCATAGACATCCCTTTCATCAAAGCCTCTGTTTGGGCAAAGAAGTTGGCTAATAGCTTATCATGATGATCGCCTATGGGATTATGGCTAATAGCGGGCGCGATGAAATCACAAGGAATTAATTTAGTTCCTTGGTGAACGAGTTGGTAAAAAGCATGTTGTCCATTCGTGCCTGGTTCTCCCCATAAGATGGGCCCCGTTTGATAGTTGACAGCCTCGCCATTTCGATCTAAGTATTTACCATTACTCTCCATATTTACTTGCTGGAAATGAGCAGCAAAACGATGCAGGTATTGATCGTATGGAAAAATGGCTTCTGTTTCCGCACCATAAAAATTATTATACCAGATACCTATTAAGGCTAAAAGGATTGGAAGATTTTTTTCTGCTGGTGTATGTCGAAAATGTTCATCCATTGCATGTAATCCATCCAATAAGCCTTCAAAATTTTTATATCCAATAGTACAAGCTATTGCTAGACCTATTGCAGAAGACAAAGAGTATCGGCCACCAACCCAATCCCAAAATACGAACATATTCTCTGGGGCAATCCCGAATGCTTTTACTGATTTCGCATTAGTAGACACTGCTACAAAGTGTTTCGCAATTGCGGCTTCCTCTTTAGCATGTTCCAAAAACCAATTTCTAGCCGTATGGGCATTTGTCATGGTTTCTTGGGTGGTGAAAGACTTAGAAGCGATGATGAAAAGCGTTGTTGCAGGATTTACTTTTTTGAGCGTTTCAGCAATATGGGTACCATCTACATTCGATACAAAGTGAACGTTTATATTGGGTTGCCAATAAGGTTTTAAGGCTTCTGTGGTCATCACTAAGCCAAGGTCAGAACCACCAATACCAATATTTACAATATCAGTGATGGTTTGATTGGTATAGCCTTTTAAATTACCCTTATTTAATTGATTGGTAAATTCTTTTATTTGATCTAGTACTTTGTTGACTAAAGGCATGACATCTTTTCCTTCAAATAATACGGGGGTATTCTTTCGATTTCTTAGTGCCGTATGAAGTACTGCTCGTTGCTCTGTTTGATTAATCTCCGCACCAGTAAACATTTGCTCAATCGCATCAGTCACTTGGGTTTCCTTCGCCAAATCAATTAATAAATTGATTGTTTCTTTGGTGATTCTGTTCTTAGAAAAATCAACCAAGATATCTTCTACTTGCAAAGAAAACGCTTGGAATCGCTCTGGATTGCTAGCGAAAAGATCCTTCATTTGAAGATCTTTTGTTTGTTGAAAATGTAGCGCTAATGCTTTCCATGCATTGGTGGTCGTTGGATTGATTTTCTTTAGCATGTTAATTAATGTTAGAGGTAATCTTAATATAGTAGAATTATTTTCTACAAAGAAACATATAATTAAAATTTGTTGCCTATTCTACTCCAATTAAAATAAAAAACGCCAGTGAAATAATCACTGACGTTCTACGTAGATCCAAAATTTAAATCTTTGAATAAGGTCTGTTGTTGGCAGTACTGTGAGATTTCTGCCTTAAAAATATTTGAGTTTTGGTTATTCCTTTTTATAGGTTTAAAAGAAGCCCCTCCCCGCAAGGAGAGGCCATCCCAAAAACCGATTAAGTTTTAAATCTTATTAATGGTTTTGGAAAAGGACCCCGTATAAGGGTCCCATACCCAAAAACCGATTAAGTATATTGTGTAGCTTAGATTTTGGTCTAAGCTGTGTTATTAATGGATACTAAAATAAGTTCATCCCTGTGCGTAAATCATACATCATAAATTTTACACCTGCCTCCCAAGGAACGCAGGCAGGTCAGAAATCATACATCCATCTAGTTCAAATCGTGATGGATTTAAGATGTATGATTTATGAATTCTGATGTAAGATTTTTCAGCATCTCAGGTTAAAAAGAAGCCCCTCCCCGCAAGGAGAGGCCATCCCAAAAACCGATTAAGTTTTAAATCCTTTTAATGGTTTTGGAAAAGGACCCCGTATAAGGGTCCCATAC
>CALJIY010000095.1 GCA_937973945.1 uncultured Saprospiraceae bacterium
TTTTTATCCTTATTGCCTTGCGCAAAAGCGAAAGAAAAGGTGATCAAAAGTAAACAAATAATTCCAGCTATTTTTTTGCGTATCATGATATAATTTTTTTCGTAGAAAAAATAAAATCTCAGTATCTTAATACTCTGTAAATTAAGTCTTCTAAAATTAAACATTGTTCTTTTTGCATCGGCAAAAAAGAACCAAAAACCCTAGACAAAAAAGCCAACACATCCCTGCGGGTTCGGGAATATATTCCCTCATCTCCGGTATTTTTGTCGGGCCTCCCGCCTAGATGTTGACCGAGTGGAACTTGCTCTGAAAGTCCCGCATGGTCAACGTCTGGGCGGGAGGCCCGTCCAAAAACTGTTTGAGCGGAGCGAGTTTTTTTGGACTAGCTTTTTTGCTTCTTTTTCAGCAATGGAAAAAGAAGAGTCAACGTCAAGCTTTAAATCACTTAGTTTACAGAGTACTCAGTACCTCTGCGTTAAAAAAAAAATTGGCTTTAGCCAATAAACTCGTTATAAAATATCCTCCAAATCAAAACTAGTATCTTCCATCAATTCCTCCAAGAAAAGTTCCTGCTCGGCTTCACTTAAATCCGAAAGAACAGCGGGAGCAGCAGATACCTGATCCAATAATAAATCTTCATCAAATTCTTGTAGGTTCTCCCTTATATACGTATAAACTTCTTCCGTAGATAAATCCGTAGTAGCCGCAATAGTAGAAGGCGTATTATTTTGCCATACCCATAAACTTCCACCTATTAGCAAGGCAATAGCTGCTGCTTTGCCCCAAATACTAGAAAGGGAAAACAACTTAGTACGAGCGGATTTAGTAGGAACAATTTCCTGATGAACTTGATCCAATATATTTTTTTCTAACTCCTTGAAATACCCATCAGGTACTCGATACCCTTCTGCTTGGCCAAGTTGCTCTTTTAATAAAGGCATTTCGTTTAACTCTTCTTGAATGGAATTTTTCTTATTCATATTCTATTCTTGTACAATTTTTCAAAGATGGATGATGTAAGGTTTTAAGTTCAAACGCAAGTATCAAGTTCAAGTACAAAAACCAGACGTTGACCCTCTTGAACTTGAACTTGATTCTTGAACTTGAACTTCTTCCCCTAATCCTCCGCCACCAACTTCAAATACGCTTCCACTTTTTTCGCCGCATGAAAATAAGAAGATTTTAAAGCACCTACAGAGGTGTCCAATACTTCCGACATATCCTCATAAGACAAGTTTTCGTAATAGCGCATATTGAAAACCAATTGCTGTTTTGGGGGAAGTTGGGCGATCGCCAATTTTAATTTAATTTGTGCTGCTTTGCCATCAAAATATTGATCAGCTTGTAAGCTATTCTCGAAATTCGTTGTATCAGCTGCTGCGGAAATAAAATGCTGCTTTTTCTTTCGTTTATTTAAAAAAGTAATAGACTCATTGGTCGCAATCCGATATAGCCAAGTAAAGAGTTTCGAATCGCCTTTAAAATTGTGAATACTCTTGTATATTTTTATAAAAATATTTTGCAATACATCATTCGTATCTTCATGCGTCGTCACCATTCTTCTCACTTGCCAATACAAGCGCTCTTGGTAAGTTTGCACCAATAGTTTAAATCCTTGTTCATACGTACTAGGATTTTGTAATAAGCTTAATATTTTTGTATCTATTGATGCTTCCAAAGGCGCATTTTTAGTAGAGTCTATGTGTTAGACTATGAATCTCTTTATAGGTTTAATGCTAATCAATAATTTAACTGATTGATTGCAAAAAACAAAAGTTGACTATACAGGGTCGAAGCTATGCTCCTTTATGAAAAGAGACGATATAATAATCTATTATCTACAGACAGGGTCTGGGCTATGCCCCTTTGAAGTCATTTGGAATGATAAAAGAGCATCGCTCTGCCCCTGTCTGTAGAAAATGTTTAATCATAGACTATGTAAGGAGCATAGCTTCGACCCAGCCTTTTTGTCCCGCAACTTCCTATTGCTGGACAAATTAAGGCGGTTTGTACAGAAATTTATATAGACGTTTTATAATATCAATTCAAAACAATGAACATAGTAATATTAGATGGTTTTGTCGCCAACCCAGGAGATTTAAGTTGGGAAGGCATCCAACAACACGGAAACCTACAAGTATACGACAGAACCAAGGCCACACAAATATATGAACGAGCAAAAGAAGCACATATTCTAATCGTCAATAAATGTATTTTAAATAGGACCTTATTAGCTCGCTTAGACCAATTACAATGCATTTGCACTTTAGCGACGGGCTATAATAATATTGATATAGCCGCTGCCAAAGAACGAGGAATTGTAGTGTGCAATGCCGTCGGCTATAGCTCCCCGTCTGTTGCCCAACAAGTATTTGCCCTATTATTAGAATTGACCAATAGGGTAGGGGTACACAACGAATCCGTCCAACAAAATGCTTGGGCCAATTCCATTGATTGGAGTTATTGTAAAAGTCCCTTGGTAGAACTGTCGGGCAAAACAATGGGCATCTATGGCTTGGGCAAGATCGGGCAAGAAGTAGCTAAAATAGCTTTAGCCTTTGGGATGAGCGTAATCGCAACTCGTAAAAACAGGACGAAACCAAGGCCTGCCAATATACAATTAGTAGCGCTAGAACAATTATTCAAAGAGAGTGATGTACTCAGCTTACATGCTCCCTTAAGCAAAGAAAATGAAGGCATCATTAACACACAGCATTTAGCTTTAATGAAATCGACTGCTTACTTAATCAACACAGGGCGAGGCGGATTAGTCAATGAATTGGATTTAAAAAAGGCTTTATTAGATGGACAAATAGCAGGGGCAGGCTTGGATGTTTTATCACAAGAACCGCCACCTAAGGATCACCTATTATTAAATGTCCCAAATTGTTTGATTACACCGCATCATGCTTGGGCGACGAGTGCTTCCCGAGCCCGATTAATTCAAATAGTGGCAGATAATATTAAAGGATTTTTAGAGGGAAAATTGCAGAACGTGGTTAGTTAAACGGATTCTTGATGGCAGAAACTTGTAAAGTGGCTGTCATCTAGGTTTCAGAGATAGAGGACAACCAGCTACCTTTGTACGCAATGACTAAAGCAAAATATCTAGGTCTCTTAAACACCCCTCCCATTTGGGAAGACAAACAATTCAATATCCAGCAATTTGAATTTCCGAGTTTAGATTTGCATTCCTTTCATCCTCGCCCCATTCCAGGTAATATTCGCTTAGGCCATCAAATGGAATATGTGTTTAAACAATTGGTGGAACACTCCTCAGATTACCAAGTACTTGTGCATAATCTGCCCATCCGAGAAGGAGAAAGAACGCTTGGAGAAATTGATTTTATTTTAGAAGATACAACAAACGACCAATTAGTTCACGTAGAGCTGACCTATAAATTCTACCTCATCGATCCAGCAATTTCGGAACCCATCCATCGCTTAATTGGTCCTAATAGACGGGATCAATTCTTCGCCAAAATGGAAAAATTCAAGAATAAACAATTTCCATTAACGCACTCCCCAGTAGGAGCTAAAGCATTGTCTGACAAACAGATAGATCATTTACAACTGGTGCATCAATGTTGCTTTAAAGCCCAATTGTTTTATCCTTATAACCATGATTCGGTCGATATTGGCCCCTTAAATAGGGCTTGTTTGGCAGGCTATTGGTTGCGGTTGGAGGCATTTAATACTGCGGAGTTGGCAAAGGCACAATATTATATGCCCCTTAAATCAGAATGGGTCATCGAACCCAACGATCAAGTAACTTGGAAAGCACATGCTGACATTATGATCGATCTCCACCTAAGTCTTCTCGAAGAACGAGCGCCTATGATTTGGGTAAAAAAAGGGACTACGGACTTTGAAAAACTCTTTGTTGTTTGGTGGTGAGTTTTAAATGTAGCTACGTTTTGCTAAAAAAATCTTAACCGTAGAATTATACGACTAATTATGTCTGACTACTTACCTTTGCCCCAAAATAAAGAATTATGACAACCTTTGCTGAATTAGGAATAAGTGATGCTTATATAAAAGGACTGAAAGAACTCAATATTGTAGAACCAACGGAGATTCAAAGAGCAGTCATACCAATGCTTTTAAACACGAAGACAGATTTAATTGGTTTAGCGCAAACAGGAACTGGAAAAACAGCGGCTTTTGGATTACCTATGTTATACACCATTGATCCAACGATACCAAAAGTGCAAGGCCTAATCATTGCGCCAACGCGGGAGTTGGTGCAACAAATAAAAAAGCAACTCTTTAAATTTACCAAATATATTGACGAGAAAATTTTTGTAGAAGGCGTTTATGGAGGCGAGAAAATAGAGCGGCAAATTAAGAATTTAAGGAGACCGACGCATATCGTGGTCGGTACACCAGGCCGTTTATTGGATTTAATAGAGCGGAAAGCGGTGTATATTGATCAGGTTAGAACCTTAATACTCGATGAAGCAGATGAAATGTTGAGTATGGGTTTTAAAGAAGATTTAAATAAAATCCTAAGCTACAATACAGCGGAACGAAAGACTTGGTTGTTTTCCGCCACGATGCGAGCAGACATTAAACAAATCGTTAAGAACTACATGTCCCCTGATGTTGCTAGAATTCAGGTTAACAAGGATTCTTTGGTCAATGAAAATATTTCGCATCATTTTATCAATACGACAATTAAGGAGAAGCTAATGGTCATTACCTATCTGCTTAAGAGAAGAAAAAAGGAGCGAGGCGTTATATTTTGCAGAAGTAAAGCAGGCACCAAAGCATTAGCCAAGCAATTGCTAGACGCAGGTTTTTCGGTAGGCGCATTAGAAGGGGATATGAAGCAGATAGAACGGGATAAAGTCATGCGGGCTTTTAAAAAAGAAAGGATTCAATTTTTAGTATCTACGGATGTTTTTGCAAGAGGGATAGATGTGAATAACCTTACTTTTGTCTTACATCATCAAATGCCAGATCAATTGGTCTATTATACGCATAGAAGTGGCAGAACGGCTAGAGGCGGTAAAAAAGGACAGTCCATAGCTTTGATTATTCCTGGGGAAATGCAAAAGATATTGGATGCTCAAAAAAAGCTAGGTATTACTTTTAAGCATATGCCTATGTGATAGGGCATTGGCTCATCAAATCCTAATTTATAGCTTTCTATCCTCTATATAGCAAAAGGTCTTGAAACACTTTTAACATAAATCTGGTTTAATGTATATTACCAGCTTATCTAAAAGTGAAAATCATGGAAGACCAGAAAATGCTACCTTATATAAGGAAGGTATTAGAAAATATGCCAGCCGATTGGTTGAATCTAACCACCCACCGACTAGATATTTTTGAAGAGAAATTGGCCAAAACCCAATTTGTAGACCAGTTTGAGATTTTATATAAGAACGATAACTCGGATTCCGCTGCACTCAATCAATTAGCGACTGCTTACGATTATATTCGATTGGGTCATCCCTTATCCTGTATACTAGAATGGGCAATCGCTCAATCGAATAGTATACCTGCAAAAAATATTATTAGCTTTTCTTCCAAGACGATTCCTGTTTTGGCAATTCTAAGAAAGAATCTACTGGATAATAAAAATACCCAAATCTTATTTACGGACGAATTACCTGCCTCTTTTGATGTGGATATATTACGAGGTGTTTATGGGTATCAATTCGAATTAAAGCAAGTGGAAGAGGTGTCCAATATTTCTGAATTTGATGGTAGCACGATTTTTATTTCCCAACAAAGGAATATGGCTGCGATTGATCGCGCTCCTAATATTGATTTTTTTGTTAATGTTGTTGCGCCTCTTGGAAGTATCGTCTCTATAAATGGAGCGAAAAATGAAGCGTATATATCTGCTATTCAGCATGTGAGGAGAAGGGAGAGTATAGCCATGACGCCAGCCAATTGTTTGACAGCATTGAAGGTGCTAGTAGCGCCATCTGCTATTCCGACAAAAGAAACTAAGATTGAGATAAATAAGGCACAGGTTTTAAGTTCCATAGCAACTATTACAGGCACTCCCACGAAGGCATTACTTGGTTCTTGTGGACTATCTGTGCAGTATGCTATCATGATGGGGCTCGTACACGATGCTCTGGAAAATCATAAAGGAAAGGCGATCAAATTTGTGGTGCCGCCAAATTGTTATGGTGGAACAAATGACCAAGCAAGGCGGGTGGCTGCCTGTATTGAAAATGTAGACATAGTAGACTTGCCAGTAGATGGGGACCATGATATGGTTCAAAGTATCGAAATCGTTTTAGATCAAATTGCTGCCGAAGATGCCATCCCTTATATCATTGCAGAAATTCCAACCAACCCTAGGGTAGAAGTGCCAGATTTGATACCCTTAAAAAATGCTTTAAGTAAAAATCGGACCACTAGAAATGGGGAAAAGGCTATCGATCCTGTTTTTATTTTAGACCAAACATTTTGTCCGAATGTACACTTTTTAGGAGCAGGCGAAGTACTCTCCACGGTTAGAACAATTTCCTATGTTAGTGGATCGAAATTTCCAAGTGGTGGCTTATGTACAGCGGGCTACTGTGTCGGAAATAAAAAAACGGAAGCCTTAATAGAAAAAATAGAAAAGCATCTACAGCTTTGTGATAACGTGGCAACGGATCTGCAAATTGAGATATTAGCCAAACAAATGCCTTCCATGAAACAGCGGATTCGGCAGGCCTATGACAATACACGAGCATTTGTCAACTTTATCCAAGATACCTTACCTACCGCAAAAATAAATTTCGTTTCTGAAGAATTGGCCCAACAAGGATTTACCCCATCTGTGTTTTCCTTAGACCTGCCCACTAAAGGAAATACGGCTGAAGAAAAGGAAGCCTATAAACGCGCTTTAAATCATCAACTCATTCGTTTAATGATTTCAAGAATTCCGAAAGAGAGTAAACATTGTGTGAGTTATGGACAGTTAAAAGGATGTTACTGGACGGTACCTGCCACCTCTACGCAA
The DNA here is from genome assembly GCA_937973945.1 of uncultured Saprospiraceae bacterium. Classification (GTDB taxonomy): domain Bacteria; phylum Bacteroidota; class Bacteroidia; order Chitinophagales; family Saprospiraceae; genus JAFMDF01. Next base: position 6,974 of record CALJIY010000095.1, read on the forward strand.
GGGACGACTAAAGAAGGAGATAAAGATTATATTGTCCGTGTGGCTCTTGCTCCTACGATGGATGTAGAACATCATAAAGAGGTCTTCTTTGATTTTGTTGGTACGATCAGTTAATATCTAATAACTAGGTATACTACTAGACATTGTATTAGAGCAGAGAGCGTAGAGAGGTGTAGCAGGTAGATAAGATTTTTCATCTTATCTACCTGCTTTATTTTAACCAGAAGTGAAAAAGAACGAATAGTATTTTTTGTATCTTACTCCTTGTTGCTAATTCTAATAATTAGGGAACCAGAGATGAATTTTAATGAGAATTAATAATACCGAACGGTATTTTTATTATATTTGTATTCTAGAGGTACTAAGAATTTTGTTTTTGACTACTAGATACCAATTTTGATATAGACGAAGATGTTAAAAAAAAGCGAACGTACGAAGTTGTTTATTATAGAAAAAACAGCTCCAATCTTTAATAAGAAAGGATACGCTGGATTAAGTTTATCCGATATAACCAAAGCAACCAAGCTAACAAAAGGTGCTATTTATTGCAATTTTGACAATAAAGAATCTTTAGTATTGGAAGCCTATCGATATAATATCCAAAAATATATTGGACCATTAATTCAAGCTATTGCCAAAGAATCAAGAGCTTTGGGCAAAATCCACGCAGTACTAGATTTTTATAGAAATTACTATCAATTGGTAAAGAGTATTGGGGGGTGCCCAATTCTTAATGTAGGCATTGACTCAAAGAATAATAATTCTAAACTTTTTTTAGAATCAAAAAAAGTATCAAAAAAATTATTGAAAGGTTTGATCAAAATTATTGACCAAGGAATTATGGATGGAGATTTTAAATCCACTACAGTTGCAGAAACCTGTGCCAAAGCAATATATGCACAAATTGAGGGCGGAGCGTTTCTAGCTTTTTTAAATGAAGATGATGCTTATTTGGAAGATAGTATGAGCGCTATAGAAAATTATATTTTACCTCAGATAAAAAAGAATTAAATTTTTTTACTTTAAAAAATACCAATCGGTATTTTTTGATCAAACATAAATTATGCCTACACAAAAGAGAGTAGAAGCGTTTATTGCTAAAGTTGAAACCAATGATCATACAGCAGCGATTGAAGCTTTTTATGCAGAAAATGCATCCATACAAGAAAACCAAACTAAACCACGCATTGGTAAAGGAAATCTTATTGAGCATGAAAAAAAGATGCTAGCAGCTGCTAAAAAGGTAAGTTCCAAATGTATAAAGCCTGTATTGATTAATGGAGACCATGTTGTAATCAAATGGAAATTTCAGTTTATATGGTTAAATGATATGGTCACTGATATAGAGGAAGTTGCGTTTCAGCTTTGGGAAAATGATCATATTTTGAAAGAGCAATTCTTTTATGATCCTGCACAAATGAAGCCTAAGACAATAGCAAAATAGACCAAGCTTCAAGCTTAGGTCAGCGTAGGAAATTCAAAGTATAGTGCATCTGTGGATAATTCCATCACTTCTAATTCCGTTTGATTACGCAGTTCTTGAGCGATAGTAGCATTACAGCCGAGTAAGAATAGATTAGACTGAGGAATTAGATTACCCAAGCACCAATTTTTATCCATTGGGAAAATGTAATTCGGAAAATGAACCAATTCCATTTTAGCATTTTTATTGAGTGCTTTGACTACGTCTGAAAGTTTCGATAGTCCACCTTCTATTATCCAGGGGTCGGCAAAAACTTTAGGGGCATTCTCTTCACCGACACCGTGAAAAATGACGGGTGTTTCCACACCCAAAATCGAAATTATTTTTTCTAATGCGGCATAATCCTCTATGGCAGAAGAGGTAAGGAAAGGGGTAATGAAATCAGGTATACTATGTAGACAAAAAGATTCATCGAAAGGAGTTTTACCTAAGGTGGCGAGTTCTTCGTAGGTCACTTTTCTGCTTTGCCCCGAATCTTCATTTTCAAAAATGATGGGCAAAAATATTTTGAAATAAAAATCATATTGGTCAGGAATAATACTTTTCACACGGTCCGTGTCGCCCTGTACATGCCTACTACGATGAATCCAGATGGCAAGTTGAATATGATTATTGATCGTCATGAAGTCCTTTACTTTGAGTATTTTTAATCAGAATGCTCAAAGATAATGGATTCGATTTACTTAAAAGTAATCAATCAATTGTGTTTTGAACAAAGGCCCGATACCTCATTTGAGCATCTTCCGTGATTTTTGATTTTTTATCCGTAAAGCCTACCGATTCAATAGAAACCATTTCTGGATTCAATGTTCTTACATTTTTGTCGCTCCATAATACGATTTCTGTAAGGAGCGGTGCTAGGTCTATTCCTTTTTCGGTAAGCAAGTAGATATTTTCTTTCTTGTTTTTAGGAAGCTTTCTTTTCGTAATTAATTCTAAAGATTCCAACAACTTCAGTCTGGAAGAGAGAATGCCTGGAGCTATCCTTTCTGGCGTATTAGAGAACTCTTTGAAAGTGGTCTTTTCTAAGAACATATCTCGAATGATTAGTAGCGACCACTTATCCCCAATTATATCTAAGGTAGAAGCTATTAAACATTTGGACCTAAATTTATTTTTCATTTTTACTACTGTTTTAATAGTAATTTAGTTTTAGTTGCGTATTTTTACTATCATTTCAATAGTGAAATTACAAAATTAAATTTAAGATAAAAACTAAAAGACAAAATGTTTATAAGTACTTAAACCTATATGTCGGTATTTGCTGGATCAATTATTCTAATTTCTAAAATAATCACTCGAATGAAAAATGTACTATTCTCTTTTGTTTTCTTGTTTGCTTTTAGCCTATCTAATAGTTTAAAAGCCCAAGATGCTATTCCTAGCAACCTTACTGCGGAAGCAATTAGCGCGAATGGGGTGGAAATACTAACTAACTTTAAGGCTTCTAAAAAGCAAAAAAAACTAATCAAAAAGATCAAAAAGTATGTAAGCTACCGTTTTTTGAAAACGGAAACGAATGCAGAAGCCTTGTCAGGTAAGACGGTAAACGTTCAAATAAATACAGATAATCAGGGCCTAATCTCTGCCATTTCCGTTATTGAAGGTCAATCGGCTAAAATTGATACCCGCGTTATTGAGCTGATAAAAACATATAATGCTATGAAGCCAATTTCTAAGGCTAATATTGCGAAACCATCGGTTTTACAATTAGATATTCCTTTAGTTGTAAAGCAATATTATATTAAGTAATTAATTCTTAAGAAGCAGAATTAGTTTTATAAGGCATTATCATTTTATTGATAATGCCTTATTTTTTTGTAAGAGATAGTAAGTATTCCTTACATTAGACTTGTTTCTAAATAAGGAATACTTATATGAATTATAGATTTTTTTGCTATTTTCCTCCAAAAAATCAGTGCATAGCCCCGCTACGGACTTATTTTTTGGAGGAAAATAGCGGAAAAAGATATTTTCATATAGGTGTTAATTATTTGGGAACAAGTCTATTGTGCAGTAAAAATTTTAGAGTCAACAAGATTGCCATTAGTAATTGAGTACAAAAGATAAGCATTGAAAGAACTAATAAAAAAAATAAAAAGTAGCCAAAATTTAAGCCCCGAAGCGGAAGCATATCTTTATGCTATTTCAAAGAAAAAGACCTTTTCTAAAGGGGAAATTTTAATACGACAAGGACAAAAAGTAAACAAAATATTTTTTGTGATAAATGGTTGTCTACGGTCCTATTGCATTGACAAAAGTGATAAAGAACATACTTTACAATTTGGCATTAAGGATTGGTGGATAAGTGATTATATCGCCATTCACAATAATAAATTGGCCACGCTAACAGTAGAGTGTCTTAAAGCATCTACTGTTATAGAATTTAATGCGAAGAAACTGAATAATATATTTACACAATTCCCAGAATACGAACCCTTTCAAAGAAATTTATTAGAACGACATGTGGTTAGTTTGCACCAGCGGATTTTGAATCAATTACAATTGACGGCTGCAGAGCGGTATGATTTATTTTTAGAACAATATCCTGATATGGAGCAGTTTACACGTAATTACCACATTGCCTCTTATCTAGGCATCACGCAAGAAAGTTTGAGTCGGATTAGAGTTGATAAAAGCAAAAAATAATTTCTTACCATACATCAATTTTTATCTGGTTAATAGCCTCTACTTTTGCATTATAATTGAAATTTTATAATACAAAAGCATATTCAACGATGAAAAAAATATTAATCGGCTTAGCAGGTTTTCTTATTCTTGCCTTTATTACATTCTACTTCTTCTCCAGACCAACAGCAACAGCAGATGGCGCATATATTCCTTCTCCATTCGCATTAAAATTGGCAACCTCTCCTACAACTGATTATGATAACACGGTTTATGAAAATCCGCACAAAGGCAATAAGAAAGTGTTGATGGTTTGTACGGAAGAAAGAAACATGACCATGGAGAATGGTGAAAAGTTTTCAACAGGAAATCATCCTGTCGAAATGATGCTACCAATATTGCATTTAAAAAATGCAGGCTTTGATGTAGATGTTGTAACGCCAACAGGGAAATCAGCTAAAATTGAAATGTGGGCAATGCCAGGAGAAGATGAAGATATAAAAGCGGTCTATTCAGAATATAAGACGAAATTTGAAAATCCTGGAAGTCTATCAAACTTTGTTCAAAATTCAATGACGGACAGTACCGATTATGTAGCCGTTTTTATTCCAGGAGGACATGGAGCTATGCTTGGCTTACCTGAAAATAAGGATTTGAATAAAGTACTTCATTGGTCACATGATAATGATATGCACACGCTTGCTATTTGTCATGGCCCAGCAGCATTGCTCGCTGCAAATTTAGACGGTGGCAAAGATTCCTTTATTTATAAAGGGTACAAAATTGCTTCCTTCCCAGATGCTGTTGATGCGCAAGGACCAATGATCGGCTACACACCAGGTGCGATGCCTTGGATATATGGGGAGCGATTAAATAAATTGGGTGTTACGATTATTAATGAAGCAGCGGATGCGACCATTCACATGGACAGGAAATTAATTACGGGAGCGAGTCCTCAAGCTGCTAATGCTTTTGGGAAATTAGCGGCAACGGAATTGCTTAAAGCAGTGAATAAATAATAGAAGTTATTTGAGCATGTAGTGTAAGTAATAGCGACTTGAATTAAAACTCAATTCGCTATTACTTTTTTCTAAGGTATTTCGAAATAAATTGTATGTTAAAGAATAAATATTTACCTACCTTTTTTTTCATAGGGATGCTTTTGGTGAGTTGTCCATCTTTTGGTCAAAGCCTAAAAGATACCTTACAATATGCAGTGGATTTGAATTTGTCAGGAAGAAGAATTTCAGGAACCTTTAGCCAAGTCGTAGTCGGAGGAGGATTCAATATAGATTTATTGTACAATAATTGGCATTTAGAGAACAATACGGCTTACAGATACAACAAAACAAATACAAGATTAATCGAAGATAATTGGTATGACTTAGTTACGCTCAAATATTATCCAAATGGAAATAAGAAACTTTACCCTGGGGTCTTTTCTCATTTTGATAATAATCTAATTTATAGCGTAAAAAGTCGCCATAACTATGGAATAGGACTAGGTTCTGTACTGGACAAGGGTGCAATGAAATTATCACTATTAGGAGCGATAGCCCAAGGGAATTCCACTTATAATGGTTCCGAATTTGTCAATAGTGAACGAGATTTTTCTACTCGAAAAAATGGATTGTTCTTATTTAGATTAGATAATGGATATGCGATTGCTGAAAAGAAAATCAATTTCTCCTATCAGTTATTTTATTTTCAATCCCTCAAAGAAAGTGCAGACTATGTTATTCGCTTAAACGTTCGGACTAGCTTTAAACTATTGAAAGGTCTATCCTGTTATGTTGTGTATGATTATCGTTTTGAAAATGTACATTTAGCATCTTTATCTAATTACAACGATATTGTGCTCTTTGGTGTTGCTTATGCATTAAAGGGCTAGACTTACAATATAGCTCTAGTAGCGTCGTCAACATCATAAGTCTGACACCCGCCCGCCTGAACGGCAGTCGGGCGGGCCTGACAGTTCTGTTAGCGAAAGCTAACTAGGACGGTCTGACTGCTGACTTCTTGTATATAAGTATTATTCGAAAAAAATTATAAAAATGGAACTGTTAGACAAATTAAAGTGGCGGTATGCTGCAAAGGCCATGAATGGCGAAAAAGTACCGCAAGAAAAAGTGGATAATATCATAGAAGCGATATCGCTTGCGCCCACTTCAAGTGGATTACAACCTTTTGAAGTTTTTGTTATCACTAATCAGGAGGTAAAAGAAAAGATTAGACCAATCGCTTGGAATCAATCCGTGATTACAGATTGTTCGCACTTGCTAGTCTTCGCAGCTTGGGACACGTACACTGCCGATCGGATCAACAAACAATTCGATTTAACCAATGAGATTAGAGGGTTTAAAAACGAAGGCTGGGAGAATTATCGCCAAATGTTATTGAGCACCTATCCTCAAAAGGATGCGGAGGTCAACTTTAACCACGCGGCTAAGCAAGCCTATATTGCTTTTGCAAATGCCATAGTTGCTGCTGCATTTGAGGAGGTGGACGCTACGCCGATCGAAGGCTTCGTTCCAGAGAAATTAGATGAAATCCTAGGCTTGAAAGAGAAAGGGTTAAGAAGTTGTGTGATACTGACTCTTGGCTATAGACAGGCAGACAAAGACTGGTTGGTCAAGCTTAAAAAAGTTAGAAAACCTAAGGCTGATTTAGTAACGGAGATTGCTTAGTTATTACTAATATCTTTAAACAATTTCATCATAATGAACCGGCTACAGGCAACTGTAGGCGGTTTATTTTTTGCGCTTATCGTAGAAAATCACCATAAAAAAGAAGCACTATTTGCTTAACTACGATTTTTCTCGTATGTTTGTACGAGAAAAATCGTAGTAACATGAAAAACAAAGAATCACACAACGCGCCAACCGCTTCTGAGCTAGCCATTCTCCAACTACTTTGGACCAACGGACCGCTATCTGTAAAAGATGTCCATGCAGCACTATCCGATGAAAAGCCAGTTGTTTATACTACCGTTTTGAAAACGATGCAAGTGATGATGGAGCGGGGGATGTTGGATCGTACCTCCGAAGGGCGTAAGCACATCTATCGAGCAGTGATTGCTCAAACAGCCACTCAAGACAAACTATTGGGGTCCTTCCTAAACAAAGCATTTGGCGGATCTGCTAAGAAACTCGTGATGCGGGCACTTGGTCAACATACGCCTGATGCAGCGGAATTGGAGGAACTAAAAGCTTATATTGATTCATTGGAAAATAAGAAAAACCCTGAGAAATGATTGAATATATTTTGAGCCCACAATCCGTAGAAGCATTGGGTTGGACCCTGCTTCATAGCCTCTGGCAAGGTGCCGTCTTTGCGATTTTGTTAGTGCTATTGCTTATCGTTTTACGGAGCTATACGGCACAATCTAGATACGTCGTTGCAGTAGGTTTGCTCTTTGCATTCTTCCTGTCTGTGTCTGCCACTTTTTGGCAACAATGGCAGCAAGCAAATATGCGATTAGACTTAACTGATTCGCCTTTTAATAAACAGCTAAGGGAGGATGTTTTTGTTTTAAATAATAGTACGGAGAAAGTGGGGGAGTCCGATAAAGCGGATGAAAATATTATCCAAAACAAAAACGAAATATTGGTAAAGGACCAATCCAGTTGGCTTCTTTCATTTAGAGCTTACTTTGATTATCATTTGCCTTTGATCGTTACTCTTTGGCTTTTGGGAATCTTTTTTTTACAGTTGCGTTTTTTAGGGCAGCTGGCTTATGTACAACGACTAAAGCATTATGGTACCCAATTATTTCCTCCAGCTTGGAGCGATAAAATAGAGGAACTAGAGGGCAAGTTACGTATCCAAAAGAAGGTCAACTATCTCACAAGTCTTCGAGTCGAATCTCCAATGGTCATTGGGTGGCTCAAACCTGTTGTTCTGCTACCAAGACAGCTACTTAACAACTTATCAGAATCAGAGATTTATGCGATACTGGCGCATGAATTAGCGCATATCCGACGGGAAGATTTTATTGTTAATCTAATACAGACCTTTTTGTGTAATGTATTCTTTTTTCATCCGGGGATATGGTGGATGAGCAATCGCATAGATGACGAACGAGAGCATTGCTGTGATGATCTTGCGGTAGCCGCTACAGGTTCTGCTGCTTCCTATGCCAAGACTTTGATCAATGTGTCTGAATTTCAATTGAAAATGCAAGAAGGTACGCCATTGGCTATGGCGCTCTCTGGAAAAGGGAAGACTAGATCGAGAGGGGGATTTTCTGCTCGGATCAGGAGACTCTTTATGGTAGGTAATCGTGCGGGCAGTTTTAGGGAAGGATTTGCAACATCTTGTATATTAATTGCAGCCTTATTTATTGGCGTAGTTGCAACAGGACGATCGGTATCCAATTCGGAAACAACAAACCCAGTAGGAATTAGTCATACAGAAAAAGCAAAACAACCGGTACCAACTACGGAAACGACAAGGCCATTAGAAACTAATAAAACAGCAATTATTTCTGAGAAGGAAAAGCATAATAGTATTAAGCCAAAACAAAATACTGTAACAATCACAACAAGGATAGAAGCCAAAGACCAACTGATCTCAAGAGTAGACCCAATATCAAATTTTAGGAAGTTGCCTATTGCAGCCCCAGAAAAACCCGAACCACCACAGCAACCCGAACTTCCAGTAAATTCAGGAACGACTATAAGATTTGATGAAACACGAATTGACGCATTAGTGATGGCATGTGAAGAAGGAGACCTTGATTTTGTTAAAACATTAATCAATTCAGGAATTGATATAAATGGTATTGGGTCAGAAGGTTTCACTCCATTGATGATGGCGTCTAGTAATGACGAGGCGGAGATTGTAGATTATTTATTAAAGCAAGGGGCCGATGTCAATCAAACTTTCAATGGCTGGACAGCCCTAATGGAAGCAGCTGATGAAGGTGCCTTAGCGAGTATGAAACATCTGTTGAGTGCTGGTGCGGATGTCAATTATTATGGCACAGCATATAGCCCAACAGCTATTAGCATGGCAGCCTCTGAAGGTAAACTCGCTTGCTTAAAATTACTTTTGGCGCATGGCGCAGATATAAATGGAATAGGCAAAAGTATACCACCACTACATATCGCCGCTGAAGAAGATAAAAGAAATATTATCGAGTATCTAATCTCCCAAAAAGTAGATCTAGATAAAAAAGATGCTGGTGGTCATACTGCGCTTATGTATGCTGCTGCTGAAGGTCAAGAATATACAGTAGTCCTTTTAGTAGAAGCTGGCGCAGATAAATCAATTATTGATGCCAATGGTTATACTGCCAGTGATTACGCGGAAGAAGAAAAAGAATATGATACTAGAGATTATCTAGAAGGTAAAACAACAAATATTCACGGTACAGATGTTCCAGCTAGTGAAACAGATTCAGACACTCGTGGCGAAAGACCTGCCATACACCAAGCAACATTAGATGGATTGATTGAAAAAGTTCAAAGAATGGTCGCACAAGGAACAGATGTCAATACCCGTGATGATTATGGACGAACCCCTTTACATATTTCGGCTGCAGAAAATCACAATATTGATATGCAGGTCTTAATCGATTTAGGTGGAGATATCAACGCTCAGGACAAACAGGGCAGAACGCCTATGATGTATGCTGCTGGTGCTGGCAAAGGAGAGGCAGTGGCTTTGTTGGTGTCAAAAGTAGCAGATGTGAATATTCAAGACGTCGACGGCATGAGAGCTTATGAGTGGGCCCAATCTGGAGGAAATTCAGATCTTGCAAAATTTCTTGGCTTGATCACAGAGAATAAAAATAAATCGAACTATAAAGAGAAAAAGAAGCGTCTGAAAGAACAAGAAAAAAGAATCCAAGATCTTGTAGAAAAAGAAGTACAGAAGGAATTAAAAGCCTTCCACAAAGAAAAGGAGAAAAAAGAATTGTTCCACGTGGCTGCTGATGGATACCATCTAAGACAATTTGATATCGATAAACAAAATTCAGCCTTACTAGAAGCTGCCAGAAATGGAACAGTGAAAGACTGTCAAAACCTATTGAATAATGGCCTCTCGGCAAATGCTGCGGATGACACTGGGCAAACTGCTTTGATGGTGGCTGCTATGAAAAACCGTCTCGACATCGCAAAATTCTTGATAGAGCAGGGGGCTGATGTCAACCAACAATCTACTTCTGGCTTAACCGCTTTGCACTATACCGCACTCGAAAACCATACGGACATGGCTCGATTACTTTTGAAAAATAATGCAAAGGTTGACCCTACCATGCAATACTCAAGTACCGATGGGAATTATGGACAGGAACCGATTGTCTGGCAATACATCGGCGCAACGCCTTTACTCATTGCTACGGAATCAGGAAATGCTGAAGTCTTATCCATTTTAATAGATGCAGGAGCAAACCCAAATCATACCTTAAGTAAAATGGAATACAGATTAAATAAAAATCGTACCTCTTATTTGTCTGGTAGTGAAGTCATGGGACTGGATGGAGATTTTTTGAAAGATGTAGATGTCAAAATTAGCGATCATACATGGACGCCTTATAAGCAGGCTTTACTTTTAAATGAGCCAGAGATACTTGCGCTATATTAAGTATTAAGCTTTTAAAGTGTCAAGTTCAAAACTTGACGTTCACTATGTGTGTTTATCAAGGAACACAGGCAGGCTTGCGTTTGACACTTGAACTTAAAAACTAGCTTTCGGATTAGGATACTCTTATCAAAAACAACCCTTATGAGATTTTTATTCGCCCTATTGGCGCTGGCAATGACCAGTAGCCTTCTAGCCACCGCTTTGCCTGCTAAAGTAGATCTGTCAGGACGCATCGTTGATGCAGATTATGGTATACCATTAGAATTCGCCACCGTTTCTGCTTATGATAGTGAGCAGACATTGGTTGCTGGAGCTAGTACAGATAGCACTGGACAATTTTTAATCCGTTTGCCGAAAGGCCAATATAAATTTCGCTTTGAATTCATAGGCTATACAACAATAGATACAACATTGGAGATTAGTTCAGATTATGATTTGGGGGACATTAAAATGTCCAGCGCTGCCGTCGATCTAGAAGAAGCTACCGTGACGGCGGAACGCAGTCGGCTCACTTTGAAATTAGACAAACAAATATTTGACGTGGGAGCAGATATTGTTTCGCAAGGAGGGACGGCCAATGAAGTATTGGATAATGTACCAATGGTCAATGTGTCTCCAGAGGGGATCGTCAGTTTACGTGGGAATGCCTCAGTCAAAGTATTGATCAATGGCAAGCCATCTGCATTAGCTGACAACAATGCCTTACAAGGTATTCCTGCTTCTAATATCGCCAAGGTCGAAATCATGACCAACCCCTCCGCCCGCTATGAAGCCGCAGGCAATGCGGGAATTATTAATATCATTCTCAAAGATAATACGGCAAAAAATTGGGGTGGTCAGGTGAGTGCTTCCGTTGGCATACCAACAGATTATCGACTCAATGGAAGCTTTTCGAGGACGGAAAATAAATGGACGTATTTCGGCAATGCTGGTTTGCGATATTCTAATTACTTCAGTACGGGTGAGGCAGAGCGCATTAGCTTATTGCCTACTGGTACACAAATACTAAATGAAGACTTGACGCAAGATCGAAATGATCGAGCAGGACATGCATTTGCGGGTTTGGATTTTCGTCCTACAGAAAAAACGACCTTTAGTGCTTCCTATTCTTTTTATCATCAAACGAATGACGATCTATCTTCTGTCAGTTATAAGTATAGCGACGGTGCAGCAAATTTGCAACGAGATTGGTTACAGAATTATGATTATCTAGAACCAGA
>CALJIY010000096.1 GCA_937973945.1 uncultured Saprospiraceae bacterium
CAGTCAAAATATTCAAATTGTGGGAGGTCAAGTGATTACTATTAATAATTCATTTTGCACCAACTGCTCAGATGGAATTTTGTTTGGTTTTAATTATCCTGGGTTCATAGAAAGTAGGATCTTTTACGATGCCAATGGGAATGGCACACAAGACTGGGGAGAAGATGGAATTCCCAATGTAAGCGTCTATTTATGTCCTAATGATGGTTTGGCATGTACTGCTACCAATGCAATTGAAACGGTACAAACATCAAATGGAACAGGAAGTACTGCCACAGGTTTTTATCTGTTTGACAATTTAGCACCAAACCATTATACTATTGGTGTAAACACGAATACCTTACCGAATAATTTAGATGCTAACGATTTGACGGCTGCTCCAAAAGCAGACGGCAATCCTTGCTATAGCCCTTTAGATATTAACGACCCTAATTATGCCTTATTGAGTGCCGCTTGTAATAATCAGGCAGCATCCATTTATGTACCAAATAACGGCGGCGTTTCTTGGGCTTCCTTCGGATATCAACCAACAGGTATTGTTGGGGAATCTATTTGGTTTGACCAAAACAAAGATGGAATTAAGGATGACATAGAAGAAGGGATTGACAATGTACCCGTTATTTTGACGAATACTAGTAGCATTACTTTAGCGGGTATTACTTATGCTTCTAATACCTATAAGGATACAATTTATACGGATTTTGACGGTCTTTATAATTATAAAAATTTACCGAATGGTAGCTATTCTGTTTTGGTAACTACACCTACAGATATGACAGTTACTGCTGGTAGTCAAAGTTTAGGTACGACTACGGTGAATATAGAATTAAACAATGGTGTCGTTACCCAGATCAATGGAAATAGCTGCACCGACTGTGAAAGTGCGCTCAACTTTGGTTTTGCACTTAGTGGAACCAATACGATTAGTGGTTCGGTCTGTTTAGATGATGGCAGCGAAGATGGGGTTTGTAGTACAGGAGGAGAAACTTTGTTGGAAGAAATGACGCTGTATTTATATGATGAACAAGCTAATTTCTTAGGACAAACGATGACCAATTCAATGGGACAGTTTGTTTTTGATGGATTACCGAACGATACTTATTTGGTGTCCTTAAATAAAAGCGAAGAACCTATTAGTTTATCCTATTTGACAACAACGGCTACACAGACACCTGCTACTAGTTTAACTGCTACTACTTATGGTGCCTATCAATTAGTTCCAGTAGGAGGAGGTATGGTGACAGGATTAGATTTTGCTTTTACCGTAGATGTAGATGTGGATATGGGTGATTTACCTACTCCTTATCCAACCCAGATGATGGATGCATATACGGGAGCATACCATCTTGTTCCGAATCCACCTACGCTTTATTTAGGTACTTCAATTGATTCCGAACCCTTATCGATTCAAAACCAATCAGGTACTGGAGATGACGAAGATAATTCGGATGATGAAGACGGATTGAACACTATTGAAGAATGGCTTTGGACCGCAGGCGAATTTGCAACGGGCAACGGAGGCTCCGCTACGGTAGAAGTGAATGGAGATGGATGGTTAATCGTATGGATGGATTTTAATAGAGATACTGATTTTGATGATCCAGGAGAAATAGTAGTTAATCAAGGAGTTCAAACAGGGAGTTATAATTTTGAATTTGATATTCCTTCGGATACAGAAACAGATATTGATGATCCCGTTTATTCTAGAGTACGATTATTTCCTAGTCGACCTTCTATCCCACAAGATGCTTATTATGGAAGTGCTCCCTTAGGAGAAGTGGAAGATTATGCTATCGTGATTTGTGATAATGTGGATGACCCAGGAGAGATAGGAGCTTATGAAGGATTTTGTGGAGCTTTTACTGCCAACGAAATAGCATCTCTACGTGATGCAACGGGTGGAAGTAAAAGTGCCTTCAGATACGAATGGGAAGAAAGTTTAGATTATGGGCTTACTTGGAATGCCATAAATGGAACCAATAAAGCTTCCTATAAGCCTGGTACTATTAACCAAACAACTTGGTTCAGAAGAGGGGCAAGAAGAGCTTCTTGTCGTTCTTGGGTGTATTCTAATATTGTCAAAAAAGAAGTAATTGTAAATTTCTCTGCGGCGGGTATTATTAGTGGAGACGAATCTATATGTGGTACTTACGATCCTTCGGAAATCCTAAGTGGAACTGCTCCTAATGGTGGTGAAGGAGGTACTATTGAATTTAGTTGGGAAGAAAGTACGGATAGCATGACTTGGACGACGATAGTTGGAGCAGACTTAGAGACGTATGCCCCTTCTACTATTAGTCAAACCACTTGGTTTAGACGATTAGCTAGAAGAGCATCTTGTTCTCATTGGTTGATTTCTAATATTGTTAAAAAGGAATCCCGAATTATTGTCGCAGCGAATATGGCAAACGCACCTGTCGATGTAAATTGGGTATGCCAAGGTAACACTTATGAATTTTCGGCTACAGATGTAGGGATACCTGCCACTTATACTTGGGATTTTGGAAACCATACAACGGATGCACAAAGGACTGGCATCGGACCACATTTAGTGGCTTATAGCGTTCCAACAGATTCTTTATCAATTGTAGAAAGAGTCAAATTGACGGTAACAGCAGAGGATTGTCCAGTTATAGATTCTATTGATCTTACGATACATCCCTTAGCCTTTGTTTATGAAGTAGCAACGACTGATCCTACGACCTGTGGAGGGACTAATGGTGTAATTGAATTAACAATAACTCAAGAAAAAGACTCCTGTGTAGTGGTAAGTTTGGATGGAGGATTCACTTGGGAATCTGATCAAGTAACTACTTTTACTAATTTACCTGCGGGCACTTACCACGTAATAAGCCAATACTGTAATCAGGAATGTCCGAATGATTATGGTTTGGTGACACTATTAGATCCAGAAGCGGTAATCGCTATAAATGATACGATTCTTAATACTTGTCCAGGAGCAGGCTTAATTGGAAATGTTGCTACCAATGATGAAAATTTGGTGGACCCAGCTTTTTCTGTTACAGATACACCTCAGCATGGAACAGTTGTTTTGAAAAATAATGGAGAATTTGCTTATACCCCAACTACTATTTACTGTGGATTGGATGAATTCTCTTATCAAGTTTGTAATCAGGTAACGAATTGTTGCGCTACAGCAGTCGTAACGATTTCTTTGATGGATGATATAGTCCCCACCTTAGTAAATGTTCCAGCAGATATCACAATGAGTTGTGATGAAGCTATTCCTGCATTTGCTCTTGTTGAGGCAAGAGATAATTGTAATACCATTACGATGAATACCGACGAACTAAGTACTAAAGGAAAGGATGGTTGCTCGATTTATAGTCATACCCTTACTCGTTTCTGGTCGGCTACAGATATATGTGGAAACACAGGAACGGAACAACAAACCATTGAAATACAGGACAAAACGGCTCCAGACATTTTTAGAATTTATACTTTGCCAAACGGCAAAAGAATGGTAGCAGGCGTGATGGAAAATGTGACGCATCGTTGGAAAACAATCCAATTGCCGATTGATTTTGTAACTACGCCTATCATTTTCACACAAGTTATTTCTGAGAATGACAAAAGTCCAGTCATTGCCAGAATTCAGAACGTTGCTAAAACTCAATTTGAACTAAAAATACAAGAAGAAGAAGCCAATGATGATATCCATGTTACTGGAGAAAATATTGCTTGGATTGCTATGGAAGAAGGTGGTTTTTCTAGCCCTTATAATTGGGAAGTTGGAAAAATGGATTTAAATAATCTTTTTACAACGCTTTCTTTTTCTAAAAGCTATAGTAAACAACCTGCTTTGTTTTCAAGCATGCAATCTTTCAACGAAAATGATCCAGCGACTATTTATGCCAATGCCTTAACAGCAAGCAGTGTGGACCTGAAATTGAATGAAGAAGCGTCTGAAGATGCAGAAGTAAACCATGCTTTTGAAACAACAGCTTATCTGGTTACAGATGAAACAGGTTTAATTACAGATGCAAAAGGTAGCATTATCGGCGAAGTTGGTAGAATGCCTATGGCCTCAGGAATTATTAATATCAAGTCGACTAACACTTATTACAATCCAGTAATTATTGCCAATTATCAAGAAGGGATAGATGAAGATCCTGCTTTGGTGAAAGCAAGAATTGTTGCTGACAATCAATTTGAAATTTTCTTAGATCACTGGGAATATCAACACCAAGAAGAGTATGGGAGTGGAGTAATCTCGTATATGATTATAGAAGGTAGTTTGTCATTAGACAGAGAAAAAATTTGCACCTATGGTACGGATAGTTTAGAAATAGGAGTGGATATAGTAGCGATTGATAATTGTGATTATACGATCGATCTAGAATTCACGGAACAAGTTTCAGATAATGGCTTTGGAAATTTGGTTCAAAGAGTTTGGTCCGCTACTGATGACTGTGGCAATACGATGATACTTAATCAGGATGTATCTTGTCAAGGAATCACCTTAAGTGCTAAAGCCTTCCTACAAGGAGCTGCTATTGATGAAAATGAACTGGGTTTAATGCGAGATGATTTGCGGAAACTAAATTTAATTCCTCACCAAGAACCTTATACAGAGTTGCCCGAATTTAAGCAGGTCGGTATAGGCGGCGGTGAAGAAGTGGATGAAAATTTATTATTGATAACAGGCCCTGATGCAATAGTAGATTGGGTATTGGTTGAATTAAGAGATGCCAATGACCCTTCCATCATATTAAATACCCAATCGGCTTTACTCCAACGAGATGGAGATATTATGTCTGCCAAAGGAGAGGAAACGCTTGTTTTTGAAAACATGTTACCTGGTAATTACTATGTTTCTATCAAGCATAGAAATCACTTAGGGCTGTACTCTTTATACCCGCATAATTTTAATCTAGCTACTACCCAGTTTATAGACTTTACAGACCCTTTCACTCCGGTGATGGGAGATGTTCCTGGAGCTGACTGTGGCGGCAAAAGAGCCATGTGGTCAGGAGATATTAATGGGGATGCTAAAATTATTTTTCAAGGACCTCAGAATGATGTTTTCCACATGTTCTTGCATATTATGCTGGAGGAAGGAAATACGGATTTATTATCTAATTTTATTGTCACAGGATATACTCAAAAAGATTTTAACTTAGATGGTAGTATTATTTACCAAGGTCCAAATAATGATCGTTCTATATTATTGTATCAGACAGTTTTAGATCATCCTGATAATCATAATGATATTCCTAATTTTATTTTAGAAACAGGTGTAGAAAAGAATGAAATAACTGTTGATAGCAATTGGACAAAGCTAGATACTTGTTCAATTGATAACACCCTTTTGGTTTGTGATTTTGATAAAGATGGAATCCATAATGAAATTGATTTGGATAAAGACAACGATGGTGTTCCGGATTCTTTAGATGTAGATATCTTCAATAAAAACAGTGATTCTGATGGAGACGGTTTGAGTGATGATGAAGAAACAGGACAAGATGGAAAATATGATGCAGCTACTGATTCTAATCCATTGAGTGCCTGTGATCCAAATACGGAAAATTGTACAGGCATAGATGAAGATGGAGATGGCTTTTTTGCTAATTATCCGCTAAACCACATACAATATGACGGAGATGATAAGGAAAGTTGTTTTCCAGACTTAAGTAATAATAATTGTGATTGTAAGGACGACGATAATGATGGTAAAATAGTTATTTGCCACATCCCTCCAGGCAACCCTGCTAATAGAAAAACTAAAACTGTTAGTCTTTCTGGTTGGTTACATCATAAAGCACATGGAGATATTTGTGGTCCATGTAATTATGACGAAGACTATGACGGGGTTCATGAAAAAGACGATATTGATCCTACGGATCCAAATTCTGATAGTGATGGTGATGGCATTTCTGATAACATTGAAACAGGTGGTGACGGTAAATATGATGAAGGGGTAGACATGAATCCTTTATTGGCAGATTCGGATGGAGATGGAATATCAGATGGGGAGGAAGACGCTAATAAAAATGGACAAATGGATGCAGGCGAAAGCAACCCACTAATCTTTTGCGATCCAATAAATAGCAACCCAGCCTGCGATTTTGATGGGGATGGCCAATTGAATGAGATAGATCATGATGACGATAATGACGGCGTTTTCGATTGGTTAGATGCGGAAAACTATAATCCAGAAAGTGATAGTGATAATGATGGCCAAAGTGATGTGCAAGAAAAAAATGCGGCAACTGATCCTTTGGATGCCTGTAGTCCAACAGTCTCTATTGCTTGCATTGGAGAAGATATGGACGAAGATGGTTATTTTAGTAATTATCCATCTGATCATACATTATTTGATGAAAATGATGAAAATTATTGCCTACCTAATAATGAAAACTGTAGCCCTAATTCAGCACCAATAGACACCGATCAAGATGGTATCTATGATGCAATAGAAATAGGCGAAGATAATGTATATAATGAAGGCGAAGATACCGATCCTTATAACAATGATACGGATGGAGATGGTCTGTTAGACGGTGAAGAAGACGCTAATCGAAATGGGCAATTAGATGCAGGTGAAAGTGATCCATTAGATTCGTGTGATCCTATGAGTATTGGAGCGTATTGTGATTTTGATGGAGATGGATGGGTTAATATTTTTGACTGGGACGATGATGGGGACGGAGTAGTAGATTATGTAGATGCTAATAAGTTTGATTCTGATAGCGATACCGATAATGATGGTATTTCAGACTATGATGAAACAGGGGGGGATAGCTATCGCCATTCTAAAGATTCTAGTCCTAGAAATCCATGTAGTCCAAATGCTAATGCAGCTGCATGTATAGGAACAGATAATGACCATGACGGCTATTATACGGGGGTAGATGCTTCTGATCCTTTGTTTGATGCAGATGATAATGATGCTTGTTTTCCAGATACGGATAATGGTGCATGTGATTGTGACAAAGTAAATAATAAAGGGAAAATGTTTGTTTGTCATCGTCCTTTTGGCTTGACTTCTACAGCTAAATTTACGCTTAAAATAAACGCAAGAGATTGGGCACATCATAAAGCTCATGGAGATACTTGTGGTCCTTGTAGAAGAAAGAAAAAGTAAAATCGTTAATGATCACTTATAAAAATCAAAGTATACTTCTTCTTAAACAACTTCATTGATTGATAAAGTAAAGCTATAAGAGAATTGCTCTCTCTTATAGCTTTATTTTTTCAAATTACAGGGCAGTTTTTACAGCAGCAAACTTAACCCTAATTTGGGCTTTTTTTATAAGCCCCTCTGTCTATGTAACCTAATTGTGTTAAATCCTACCAAGCAGGCATCAAGTTTGATTTCATCTACGTTATGATACTAAACGCCCTTCGGATGAAACAATTTCCATTCTTAATTTTATTCTTATTCTTTTCCTTGAATGCCTTTACCCAAAATAAGGTAAAGGTTCTTTCCGATAAACAAATTGAACTAGGTCTTAATATTACCAATACATTAGCGGGTTTCTTTAATAGTGGTGGAGAATCGCTGCGCTTAGACCCTTATTTGTTGAGTGTGAAGTTTGTGAAAGGCCAGCGGGCTATACGAACGGCTTTAAATTTTAAAGTTACGACTAGAAATGAATTTGAAAACAATGGAGGGTTTGGGGGAAATAGAGATACACAGTTATATTCCGCGGATATGCGTGTTGGATGGGAATGGCGAAAAACTACTAGTAAGCGACTAACGGTTTATTGGGGAGCAGATATAATAGGAGGATATGATTATGAAAAAGTAGATTTTTCTTCATTTACTGGAACTACTCTAAGATTAGAGGAAACGATAGGGCGTATCGGTGGTGGCCCTGCAATGGGGATTATTTTTTCACTGAATGAATCTATTTTTTTAAGTACAGAAGCAGCAGTTTACGGACAGTATGAAAGAGGACAATCTAATAATGATTTATTACCAGGGATGCCGGAGGGGAAAATGCCAATTGAAGGATTTTCTTTAGTACCAATGGTACCAAATACTTTGTATTTGAATGTTCGATTTTAACTTGTAAGTTCTATGGTAAAATGATTCAAGTAATGGATACACAGTCAGTAGATAATCATCAAATGACCTATTCGCATAGAAGAAAAAGAGATTTTCGAATAATCGAATGCTTATTGGTATTCCTTTTTGCATGTCTAGTCTTATCAAGTATTCACGGGCAAATCGACCAAGAACCATCTTTTTATGAGACTTCGCCAGAGCCTCATCGAATGATAGGTATGAATATGACTCCACTCTTGGTACAATTAATTCCCTTTAATCGGAGTAATCCAAAATTTACTGGACCCTTCTATATTTCTGCAAGAAAATATACGAAAGGGGATAAAGCTTATCGATTTGGATTTGGCTTAGATATAGATCCTAATGGAGATGAAGAGGCGATAGAAGCCTTTCTAAATCTTCGATTTGGCTGGCAAAAACAAAAAGTCATTAGTGGAAGATGGTCGTATTATGGAGGATTGGATGCCATGTTAATCGGTGGAGATTTAAACCTTCCAGAGGATAAGCCCGAGGAAACGGGTGCACTAGGCTTCGCTCCTATATGGGGTTTTGAATATGCTTTAACAGAGCATGTACGTCTTTCTACTGAGCTAGCTCTATTCTTAGGAATTGGGTTTGGCGACTTTGGAGGTGTACCCAAGTTTGAATTTATACCTCCTGTTTCTATTTTTTTGAATTTCAAATTACCGCCTAAAAAGAAAAAACGAAAACGATAAAATACAGCAACAGTGATTTATGCTATCTGATTTCTAGCGTTTTGTAGGAATGTTAAATTTCAACTTCCTCTTTTAAAATTCACTAACTTGGAAATACACCTGATTGTTAACTCTAAAATTACAAATAATGAAAAATAATTTCCTAATTGTAATGCTATCCCTTGCTGCCTTGTTTTTTGCAGTGAGTAGTTGCCAAGAAGACCCAGTAGTGTTGTCTACTGCTAAATTAATATTACCAGAAATACCCTACAGTTATTCTGACGAATTTCCAGCTCATTTTGAAACTATTGAGAACCTACAACTTTTTAATGGAGATGGTAACACGATCTTCCTTCCAGATGACTTTGGAGGAAGAGTAGATCGGTTACGTAATAGTAGAAACCCTGAAGTTACAGATCAAGGAGCAGCCTTAGGTAGAGTACTATTTTATGATCCTCAATTGTCCATCAATAATTCTGTGGCCTGTGCTTCTTGCCACCACCAGCAATTAGCTTTTTCCGATGGTAAGCAATTTAGTACTGGTTTTGGAGGGAAAATCACCCCTCGAAATTCTATGGCGCTTATAAATACGTCTATCAACCGAAATTTATTTTGGGATTCCAGAATCCAATCTGTAGCAGAGTTAATTTCTGAACCTATTCAAAATCATATTGAAATGGGTATGGAATCAATGGTGGATTTAGAAAAAAAACTATCCAAAGTGCCCTACTATCCTTCCTTATTTGAAGAGGCTTATGGAAGCCCTAGCGTCACTTCAGAAGGAATTACCACTGCAGTAGCACAATTCTTAGGGGCTATGGTTTCAGGGAATTCAAAATTTGATAAAGGAATGACTACTGATTTTGAAAACTTTACAGAGTTGGAAAAAATGGGTAAAGCTATCTTCTTTAGCGAAGAGGCAAAGTGTAGTTCTTGTCATGCAGGTGCTAATTTTTCTGCTCCTGATTTGCCTGGTGGAGAATATGGCGGGTTTGGTACAGAGGATAGAAAAGGGGGAACTAATATTGGTCTAGATCTAGTATCAAAAGATAATGGAATTGCAAATGGACAATTTAGAATTCCGAGCCTTAGAAATATTGCTTTAACTGGCCCTTATATGCATGATGGTAGATTTGCGTCTTTAGCAGAAGTTGTTGAACATTATAATTCTGGTATCAAGTCTCATCCAGAATTAGATGACAAATTAACTAGTCCAACGGGATCTCCTATTCGTTTAGAGTTAGATGCACTAGAAAAACAAGCCTTAATCGCATTTCTTCATACATTAACAGATGAAGAATTTATAACTGATCCACGTTTTTCTAATCCTTTTGAGAATTGATCACCCCTCTATG
>CALJIY010000097.1 GCA_937973945.1 uncultured Saprospiraceae bacterium
CTATATGGGCAAATACTTTTCGATCTTTTATTTGTTCCCAAATTTGATTGAATTCTTTTTTACTCCAACTTTTATTAATGTCTAAATAAATACTTTCTGCTTTGAAAAAAGTCGTTGTTGCTTGATAGGGCACTAATTGAAAGTGATTATCTTGATAGGAAAAAACATCATTACTCAGTAGAGGGGCTTCCAATTTTAAATGCCAATCTGATTGATAAATGCCTTCATAAGCCCAATCATTGCCTGCTCTTTCAAAAGCTAATTTTGATAAGAAAGACAATTGATCTCCTACTCCTATAATACGGGTTTGCTCTTTAGCAAATTCCCAATAAGGTCCATCAAAATCAGGATTCGTATAAATTAGTTCTCCTTCTTTTTCTATTAGCGGGCTGGTAATACCTATTTTAAATTGTCTAGGTAAATTAAAACGAACAGGAAAGACTCGAACGGTGACTCGATTGCCTTCTTGCCAATGAATCAATAATGGATCTCGTCGTTCCCTTCCCACAATTCTTTTGTAAGCTTTATCGGCTTTATTACGGGTGGTCAAATAAGAAGGCCGTTCTTCTCCGTCCACCCACAAAGAAGCAGAGGTTACTACAGCGCCTTCTGGTAGATAAAAGGTGTATAGGGCTTCTTGTTGTTGTGGCCAAGCGTCGCTGCGATTTAGTGCAATATTGATTACTTTTTCGGTATAAGCAATTCTAGAAGCTGGAAACACTTCAATCGTTGTTGCTACATTGGTCGTTTCCAA
Organism: uncultured Saprospiraceae bacterium; assembly: GCA_937973945.1. GTDB lineage: Bacteria > Bacteroidota > Bacteroidia > Chitinophagales > Saprospiraceae > JAFMDF01. Next base: position 755 of record CALJIY010000097.1, read on the forward strand.
ATCTTTACCGCTCCATAACTTAGGTTCTGTTTGATGACGTTGATTAAAAACAGCATTGAGCAAGTGTTTATTTTCAGCCCCTTTTAGTTGTATCGGTTTAGAAAGTGCAGAAGCAATCACCACAAAAGGATCATGCTTTTTGCGCTCATTCATTCTTCCAAAACTAGGGGTGAATTCATATATATTAATATTTCCTACTGCATAGACTAGTCCAGCTTTTAAAATTTTTCGACTCATCCATCCATCTTCTATTACTTGACTTAAGGCTACCCATCTAGGTAAATCTGGTTCTGTTTGTTTTATTGCTGTTTGATGGGCTACACTTTTAATTTGTCGATTTAAGGTATACCATTGAGTAATAAATCCCATGCTAATAAAAATAGGAATTAACAAACCGGCAATTAGTGGATACAAGTACCGACTATCTTTATTAAAATAAGAGGCCGTCAATTTACTTAAAAAAATAAACCACCAAATAGGTAAAAAGCTATGCAAAGAAATAAGAAAAAAGAAGGAAGCAATAATCGAGAAAGGATATAAAGGTAAGAGATAAAAACTTTCGTATAAATTGAAAACAAGTCCCGAAGCCAATATAGGTACTAAGGTATATTCTATCCAATCAGGTAATTGCTTTCGAAAGCAATAGGCTAATAATGCCCCATTCAAAACAATTAAATAAGCGGCTAACCAATTAGTCGATACATCAAAAACAGGCAATATTCTATTTAAAGAATAGGCGCTAACATTGGCAATGAGTAAGAATAATATATTTTGATTTCGATCTGGAAATTTCCAACGCCCTTCCCAAATAACAATTCTATAAATCCATACAAACAAGAAATTTATAAAGAAAACAGCTTCTTTATCAGGTAAAAAGAAAGTACTGCCAAAGAGCACTACGGCTATGGCATAAATAATTAGGCCGACTATAAATTTTTGATTGTGAAGTGGATTTTGCATTTCAATATTGGTTTATTTAAAAGTACTTTGGAATACAAAGTTAATGCAAAAAGATTGCATTGTCAATTTTGGGTGGTTAGTTGGCTGAAAATATATATAGTGATAACTAGTTCACCAGTTAAAAAACGGTAGCCAAAGTGTCGGACACCTCCGAAGGTGTCCGACACTTTTAAATCACACACCACTACTTTTTTAAATGACGAGCTAATCTGCTGTAAGTAATTGATTTTCAGTATGTAATTGAAGTGTAAAAAATGATAAAACCACAAAAGGCACAAAAGATAACAAAAGGAATAAAGGGTTTTCAGCAAAGATTGCTTTTGTGTTCTTTTGTTTCTTTTGTGGTTTAAATTAAAATGTCTAGCAGTGTATAATGTCCTATAGAACAACCAATATTAAAAGCTGACTAATAATAGAGGAAATAAAAAAAATCAGAAAAAATTTGGAATTATCAACAAAAGGGTGTTACATTTGTAGTGTACTAGTTATCTAATACACTAATTAATCAAGCAAAACGAAACTATAAATTTTAAAAAACCAATAATGATAGATATACAAAACGTAGAATTTGGTTATCGGAGAAGGCATCAGCTATTTAAAGATTTGACCTTACAGATACCTACAGGAAACATATATGGTTTATTGGGTCGGAATGGTGCAGGGAAAACTACTTTATTAAAACTAATTAGTGGTTTAGTATTTCCTAAAGGAGGAGATATATCTGTGATGGGGTACCAACCAATGGATCGGCTGCCTACTTTTTTATCCGATGTGTTCTTTATACCAGAGGAGCCGCATATACCAGAAATGCGAATTTCAAGATATGAAAGTACCTACGCTCCTTTTTATCCAAAATTTGATCACGCACAGTTTCAGCAATACTTAGTGGATTTTGAAATTAGTGGCGATCAAAAAATGACTGGCTTATCCTATGGGCAAAAGAAGAAAGTGATTATGGGATTCGGCTTAGCTTCCAATTGTCGATTATTAATTTTAGATGAACCCACGAATGGCTTAGATATTCCTTCTAAAAGTTTATTCAGAAAACTATTAGCAGGAGCAATAAACGATGAGCGTACCTTTATTATTTCTACGCATCAAGTGCGGGATATGGGAAATTTAATTGATCCGATTATAGTCTTAGATGCTGGGACCATTATTTTCCAAGAGTCTATAGAATCCATTGCTAAGCGACTAAATTTTGAATTAAGTCATAGCCTTGCCGAACCAGAAGATGCCTTTTATGCTGAACGAGTACCAGGAGGTTACTTGGCAATCTATGAGAATAAAGATGGCGAAGAGACGGAAGTAGATATTGAAGTCTTATTCAATGCTATTGTCTCTAAGCGAGAACAAATCCAGGCACTTTTTAAAAACGTTTAAGCAGCAGTCCTAAGTACTACAAAAAAATAAAACAATGGAAACCAACTCTAATTTTTCTATACAACGAATCGGCTATTTGATTCGAAAAGACATTTGGGAAAGTCGTAAAATAGCAGGTATTATCGGAGCGGCAGTCTTTGGATTATTTCTTGTGATTTTCATGTCCTTTTCTAAACGAACAGACGAGACGCCACACGAAGTATTATATCCAATGCTCTTATTTATTGGCGGATTTATTTTTACCAGTATTATTTTTAGAGAGTTATATACCAAGGCAAGAGGACAATTTTATCTGACGCTACCAGCTTCTAATTTCGAGAAGTTTTCTAGTAAGTGGTTAATTTCTGCTATACTCTATCCAATAGCAATTACTATTTTTTATTGGTTGTTTTCCATCATTGCAAATGCTATTTATACCTATTGGAATGGTGAACCATTAGTAGGATTTATGACAGATTGGATGGGGGCGTTAAAAGATTTAATTCCAATTTATATAGTTACTCAAGCCATCTTTTTTTTAGGAGCCATCACTTTTACGAAGTATAATATTTTTAAAACATTCTTTAGTATGTTCGCACTAGGTGTGTTTCTGATGACTGTTTTTGGATTTCTATTTCGATTTGTCATGTGGGATTATTTTAGTGGAATGGCCTTTAATCCAGAATTTGACGGAATGCCATTGGAAACAAGTAACTCTGTTCAAGTTTTTGTTCAAGACTATGTATTGTATGCTATTAAATATTTGTTCTGGCTAGGCTTTGCACCGTTTTTATTGTTGGTTAGTTATTTTAAATTGAAAGAACGAGAAATATGAAATTTATCAAACCTAAAGCTATCTATATGCAAATTGCAGATTATATCAGTGATAATATTTTGGAAGCTAAACTGAAAGAGGGAGATCGTATTCCGTCTGTCAGAGAAATGGCATCTCAAGTAGAAGTCAATCCGAATACCGTAGCAAGAACTTATTCTTACTTGCAAGAAAAAGAAATCATTTTTAATAAAAGAGGAGTCGGTTATTTTATTGCGGACGATGCATTAGGAAAAACTAGAGATTTGAAAAAAGATGCTTTCTTAAAACAGTATTTACCAGATTTTTTAAAGATGATAAAGTTGCTAGATTTGAATTTAGAGGATATCGAAAAGTTGGCAAAGTAATATTCACTTTCACACAACTTTAAAGAAATTAATCATGAAAACAGAACGATCAACTTATTCCGTTTATCTTTTGGTAATTTTTACTTGCCTCTTATTTGTAGCGACTATCAAATTGAGTATGGGAGAAGTAGGAATGCAAATTTTAGGGATGGAACCAATACCTGAATTAGAGGAACAAACAGCAGTAAAAGAAGAGGTGGCAGCATGGACATCTTTCCAAATTCAGTTTTAAATAAAATCATTCTTTGTCAGCTTTTACGAGCTTTTTAAAGAATTAATAAAATACAAAATGAAAACCAGTAATAAATTATTAACAGCTGCATTAGCTTTGATTCTATTAGTAGGATTGGTGTCAATGATTACCTTAAGAACTTCTCTTGTGCCACGTGGAATAGGGGATGGAGATGAATTAATTATGGGTAGTGGAGCGATGCAGAAAAAGAAATTAGAAGTAGCTTCTTTCTCTAAATTACTAGCAATGGATGGGCTAGAATTTATGCTAGTAGCGGGAGAAGAGTTTGTAGAAGTTGAAGCAGAAGAAAATTTATTAGCGTACTTTGGCACAAAGGTAGATGGCGATAGATTGCAAATGGAAATAAAAGAAGGATATACGCTCCGTCCCTCTTCTGATAAAAAAATAAAGGTGACGGTAGGATACGAAAATTTACATAATATTCGAGCAAACGCTGCTGCCAATGTATATAGTCAAGATACGCTTTTTGCTGAGTCTTTAAGTTTAAATGCGACCAGTGGAAGTACGATAAATATAAATGCGGTTACTAAACAATTAGATCTGAATGCGAATAGTGCTGGTGAAATTATTTTAGCAGGTACTACCTCTTTTATTAAAGGAAATGCGAATAGTGGCGGTACGATAAAAGCAGAGGAAGTCACTAGTATTACTGGAGAGGTTAGAGCTAACAGTGGCGGACAAGTCAAGGTGTTTGTAAAAGATTATTTAAAAGCTTCTGCTAATAGCGGCGGAAGTATTGGATATAAGGGCGATCCTAAAGTGGACCAACGATCTAATAGTGGAGGGAATATTTATAAGAGGTAGTGATTGTTTTCGAACAGAATATTTCATCCGACCACTCAAAAGTGATCGGATGAATTCTTTTGCTACTTTAATCTTTTTTATCAAAAGTATCTTGCAAATGTTTTTCCGTCAAGGCAATTGATGTAATGGCAGTAAGCATAGAAGTAATCATAAAGCTTGCAATATTAATTCCCATCAGCTTGTCGTCTGTAAAATCGACTGTTGGAATTAATAGATTGAGAATTATTCCTAGTAGTATAGAGAGTATCCCTGCTATCATTAAAACCTTTCCAGCATATTTATCAGCTTCGATTTTTCTGTCTTCACTCTTTAGTGCAGAAGGTAGATTATATCCAAATTTTGGATTAGGTTGATTTGCTGTTATAACCATAGCCAATCCTATCATAGCAAACATACTTCCTATTGCAATATTTCCCCAAATAAAACCCATTACTTTTTTTTTACACGATCACCTCCACTCGTTCTTGAAAAGTAAGCGTCAAGGCATCCAAATCCAAGGCACATAAATTCCCCAGTCCTTTGTGCGTAAAACAACACCCTCCATCAATATTGATAACAGGTGTTTTTTCTAATTTAGACAAACTTTTAATAATTTTTTTTCTGTAGATAGGCGTGTGACCATGCACAATAATCCGATCTCCCAACCAATCTTTATCAATCGTTGAATACCAATCTCTTATCCAGATCATGCTTTTCCTATCTTTTAAAGGATTCCTATTTGCAAAAGATAGGCCTGCATGAACTAGAATATAACCGTCTATTTCCAAATAAGAAACCAGCCCATCCATCCATTCAATATATTTTGTTGGGATATCAGTGACATGCTGTACCCCAAAACTTCTTAATGCCTCAGGGTAGACCCGATATAAAGATTCTCTTGGATGATATTCTTCCAATAACATTCTTTCGTGATTGCCGAGCAGGCAATGAATGGTGTACCCTGACTCTTGTAAATGCCAAATATGGTCGATCACTCCTTTGCTATGCGGACCTCGATCAATATAGTCTCCTAATAGAAACAAAGTATCTTCTTTGGTCAACTGAATTTGTTGAAGCAAAGCTTTGAAGCTGTCTAAGCAGCCGTGTATATCAGAAATGGCTATTCTGCGCATAGGTTTTTTTAGAGTAGAGAGCAGAGATGGATTTCGTTTAATAAGATAACTAAATTTCGTTGTTTGGAAATGAATTTAGTCTCTATTTTTTTTTAGAATAGAGAATAGAGATGGATTCCGTTTAACAAACAGCTAAATTTCGTTGTCTGCAAATGAATTTAGTCTCTCATCTCTGTTCTCTGCTCTCTGTTCTAACTTATCGCGTGTTTCGTTAATCGACACTTAACCCGAAGAATTTGTTGAATATCCTCTAGATCAATCGTGTAGGGTTTATAGACGGTGTCATTATCAGAAATTAATCTTAGTTGATATATCTGATTTTGATTTTTGACTTGTTGAATTCTTTTAGCCACGACGACATCAGAGACGACCACATATACATGATTGTCTCTTAGCGGCTGTCCACGTTCCACTTCTTCACAAATAACTAGATCGCTGTTTGTGATCGTCGGCATCATGCTGTCGCCGCTAATTTCGAAGGCTTTTAGATCCCCTTCTAAACCTGGAATAGAAAACCGTTGAAGATTATTTAAGTAGTCATTGTCTTGATGAGAGACGGCATAACCCGCGATTGCTTTATCAGGAATTAAACAAATATTATTTCTAGTGGGTCGCTGGATTTTATCGGAGAAAGGTCTAACAGGAAGATTATTTGGTCGAAAATGAGGAAGAAAAAGTGTCTCACTATTGCCAAACATGAAATTAGCATTAATTGCATATGTATCAAACAATTTGTTTAGTTGATCCACTGTAATATTCCGTTGTCCTTTTAAAATGCTATTAACAACATGGTTATAAGTACCTAGTTTTTTTGCAATGTCAGACTTGCCTCGAATGATGTTTAGTTTTTCTAGTTCTTCAAACACTTTTTTAAAACGTTGATTTACAATGTTTTGCGAAAAGTCATTCATTTTTTATAAACTTTTTGTTTTAAAATAGTTGTATTATTTAAAACAATTGTTTTAATTTGCAGTGTGGTTGAAACAAAAATGTTTTTAATTTTTGTTTCAAAAAGAATAAAGATACAAAAAAGAGCTAAAAAACATCTGTTATGTTAAATCCAAAACCCAATTCTATTCAAGTAGCGGTTAAAGAAAAAAAGCCAACCAACAGTTTGTATGAAACGCCCAATAAACCAGGTGTGGCAAAAGAAGTAAATGCCTCAGAAATCCCTTTTTGGGTCTTACTATTAAAACTGCTAAAATCTACTCGTATCCCTTTCATTTCAGGAAAGCATCAATTGATAAAAAAGTACAAGGAGTATTTTGGTGGGCAGCCTTTCCCTTGGTTTAAGTTATCTTTATTAGCCTTGGGTTTGTATATGCTTTTTCAAAAAGACATGCATTTTCAAGTCAATATGAAAGCTCCAGAACAGATACTTTCAGATGATCGACAAGCAAATGAGCCAGCAGCTTTATCAATGAGTTTAACGCATTTGGGTAAGGCATTGAGTGGCGCTACTTTTTCCAAAGACGAGCCAGCAATGACAGAGGCCTCCTCTTCTACAACACTTCCCTATTCTAAAGAAGTAGTTGCACAATATGTACAACGTTTTTCCAGAATTGCCATTATGGAGATGCAGAAGTATCAAATTCCAGCTAGTATAAAAATGGGACAAGCTATTTTAGCGAGTCAAGCAGGAGGACATCTGTTATCTACAAAATATAACAATCATTTTGGTACGCTATGTAGTCAAGAAAGTACTTCTTGTGTGCCTTATGAATCGAACGGCACCTCCGTCAATGTTAAGTCCTATGAAAGTGCATGGGAAGGATGGAGAGATCATAGTGAAATGATTTCTAAAGGAAAATATACCGCCTTAGTAGCACACGGAAAAGATTATAAGAAATGGGCAGCGGGTATAGCAGAGATTGGCTACGGTAATAATCAAGAATATAGTAAACAGTTAATCCAAATAATTGAGCTGTATGGATTAGCTGAATTAGATAAGAAGTAACATTCTTTGACAGGTTCAGTGTTCCAATAAAAAGGAAAGTCAAAAGCGACTAACGAGAGTGTTGATTTTTCTTTTTATTGAATTGTTTTCATTGGATTTGTCAAAGAATAAAAATTAAAGGCTAGAGTAGAGGAATTTAGCTGGTAAGTTTTTATTAATTATTTGCCAGCTTAAATTCTCTAACCCTATTTCTAGCTAAAGAGACCATTGACAAATGTTGTATTATGTGTTTAGACTATAGTGTCTTTCCTTTTCTCATTTGGTTTTCTCATAGTCCGTTTTGGGGCCACCGTGGTAGGTGGTCTTTTTTTTTGCCCTTTATGGAAACGTATTTTTTAACCACCTAGGTACATAGAGCACATAGTAAGGTGCTACTATGTAATACATACTTATAGAAGTTTGTAGAAAAAACAAAGTTTGTAGCTACATCTAATCTATTGAACCACAAAAGGCACAAAAGGGAACAAAAGCCTTTTGTGAATTTCTTTTGTGTCTTTTGTGGTTCAAAATAAATTTACGGCTTTGCCGTGATAAGCTTATGTGGTTAAAAAAATGTATTGTGCATTTTATCGTTACGTATATAAGAAAATACTCTACGGAGTAGCTATTGTTTAACTTGATCGTCGAGGTTGACACCTCGACGATTTTTATTGACTGTCTATAACAAGCAGCGCTCTTTTTTGCTTTCGATTTTTTACACTGTAAAATCAAAAATCAAAAATCAGAATTCATACATCATAAATCATATATCCATCTAGCTCGAACCATAATGGATATATGATATGATCTCAAGCCCAAAAACCATCACGATTTAATGCACATGCGCCTCCCCACTACCACGAGGAATCCGAATGTTATCCACTAAAGCCTGTACATGTGCAGGCGGAGCAGGCGTTAACCTAGAAACCGTAAAGGCGACCACCAGATTCACGACCATTGCGACCGTACCAAAACCTTCTGGAGAAATACCAAACCACCAATCTTCGGCAGTTCCTCCGCCAAAACCTTGCAGCTTATATTTAATCATATAAAACAACATCAAACTAATACCAACGACCATTCCTGCAATAGCGCCCTCTCGATTCATTCGTTTATCAAATATTCCTAAGACGATGGCGGGAAAGAAGGAGGCGGCGGCCAAGCCAAAAGCCAGCGCCACGACGGCGGCGACAAAACCTGGTGGATTAATACCAAAATAACCTGCAATGATAACTGCGAAAATAGCTCCTATTCTCGCCCACAATAATTCTCCTTTTTCAGAAATGTCAGGCTTGATTTGCATCTTGATTAAGTCGTGTGCAATAGAGGTAGAAATAACCAGCAACAATCCTGCAGCCGTAGACAAGGCGGCGGCTAAGCCTCCCGCAGCGACTAGTGCGATTACCCAATTAGGCAATTGCGCAATTTCAGGATTAGCTAATACCATGATGTCTCTATCAATCGTTAATTCGTTTTTATCTTTATCTCCCACATATTGAATCAAACCATCGCCATTCTTATCTGAAAAAGCAATCAGTCCTGTCGCTTCCCATTTCTTAAACCACTCTGGCATTAAAGTATATTCTTTATTGCTAACGGTACTAATTAAATTGGCTCTCGCAAAGGCAGCAATTGCCGGAGCCGTGGTATACAAAATCATGATAAAAATCAGCGCCCAACCTGCAGACTTTCTCGCAGCCTTTACACTTGGCACAGTAAAAAATCGAACAATAACATGCGGCAATCCCGCCGTACCTGCCATTAATGCAAAGGTGATTGCGAAGACATCCAACATAGATTTAGTGCCACTGGTATAATCTGCAAAACCTAAGTCTCGATGTAAGCCATCTAATTTATCCAAGAGATATACATTCGACCCATCCGTTACCGTGCTACCGAATCCGAATTGAGGAATGACATGTCCTGTCATAGCAATGGAGATAAAAATAGCAGGCACCATATAGGCAAAAATTAACACACAGTACTGTGCCACCTGTGTATAGGTAATTCCTTTCATGCCACCTAGTACCGCATAAAAGAAAACTAAGAACATTCCGATAATCACCCCCGTTGTAATAGGCACTTCTAAGAATCGAGAAAAGACGACCCCTACACCCCGCATCTGACCAGCCACATAAGTAAACGAAACAATCAATGCACAAATCACGGCAACGGTCCGAGCCACATTAGAATAATAGCGATCTCCAATAAAATCGGGTACCGTAAATTTCCCAAACTTCCTAAGATAGGGGGCTAATAATAAAGCCAACAACACATAGCCACCGGTCCATCCCATCAAATAAACAGCGCCATCATAGCCCATAAAAGAAATCAATCCTGCCATAGAAATAAACGAAGCGGCAGACATCCAGTCCGCAGCAGTCGCCATCCCATTTGCAATTGGATGGACGCCACCACCTGCCACATAAAATTCTTTTGTAGAACCCGCTCTTGCCCATATAGCAATTGCGATATATAAAGTAAAAGTGATCCCTACAATGATCAAAGTCCAAATTTTTACACTCATGTTTTGTTTTAATGATGAATGAGAAATGATGAATGATGAATGCATTGAAGTTGACTACGGTACGCTTACGCCACGTATTCATCATTTTACATTCATCATTCATCATTAAAAAAAATTACTCATCGACCCCATACTCCTTATCCAATTTATTCATCCAATTCATATAGACAAATATCAGAATCACGAAGACATAAATAGAGCCTTGCTGAGCAAACCAAAAGCCCAACTTAAACCCACCCATTCTAATTTGATTTAAAGGTTCGACTAAGAAGATGCCGAACACGAAGGAGACGAGAAACCAGATAGATAATAAAATAAATAAATAACGGATATTTTTTTTCCAGTATTCCTCTAGCTTTTTTTCAGCCATGTTGTTTATTTTTCGTTTTGTATGCTAAAGAATAGTTGATCAATAGATTGTAATGCTGTGACAATATATAGAAAGATTTGTGTTTTTAAGAAGAATGGCTAAATTATATTCCTGAATCAGAATTTACAGGATGAGAGAATTTGAAGAATTTCGAGCGTGCATGTAGGGTAATGCTGAAAATAACTTTGAATCAGAATTTTCAGGAGGAAAGAATTTGCAGAATTTTGAGTAAGTCATGTAGGGTAATCCTGAAAATTCTACAATTTTGAAAATTCTGATTCAGAGTTTCGACATATAACAATTCCAAAAAATCTGATATAAAAAATGGGTTAGCACTCAAAAGCACTAACCCATTTTTATTAAAAAATTGGTGAAAATTAATTACCAAGTTAAATCATTATTGCTCGCATATTCCGCTTCCGCTTCTTTATAAGCTCCACCTTTTAACTTCCCAGCAATCGCTTCGAAAGCATCCAATGTTTCTTCAATATCTTTCATGGTATGAGAAGCAGTAGGAATTAGACGCAGAATAATCATTCCTTTAGGAATAACAGGATAGACTACCAGAGAACAGAAAACGCCATGATTTTCTCTCATGTCTTTTACCAATGCCATTGCTTCATATAAGGAGCCATGCATATACACTGGTGTTACACAACTATTCGTGTCACCAATATCTAAGCCTCTAGATTTAAGTCCAGATTGTAAAGCATTTACATTCTCCCAAAGCTTAGCCTTGTGAGAAGGATCATCCCGCAACATTTCCAAACGCTTCATCCCACCAATCACTAATGGCATCATTAATGATTTGGCAAATATTTGCGAACGCATATTATATTTTAAAAACTTAATCACTTGCGCGTTACCTGCTAAGAAAGCACCGACACTACCCATCGCCTTAGCGAAAGTAGCAAAGTATACATCAATTTCATCTTGTACGCCTTGCTCTTCTCCTGCCCCTGCACCTGTTGCTCCAAGTGTACCAAAGCCATGTGCATCATCTACCAATAAACGGAAACCATATTCTTTCTTAAGGGCTACAATCTCTTTTAATTTTCCTTGATCACCTCGCATACCAAATACCCCTTCTGAGATAACTAAAATGCCCCCCTTCTTCGAGTCATCTGTTAATCGCTTCGCTCGCTTTAAGCACTTTTCAAAGCTTTCCATGTCGTTATGCTGAAAGGCAAAACGCTTCCCTAGGTGCATTCTAACACCGTCAATAATACAGGCGTGAGATTCAGAATCATAAACAATTACATCATGTCGATCTACTAGTGCATCAATAGAGGACATAATTCCTTGATAGCCAAAGTTAACTAGTACGGCCGCTTCTTTTTGAACAAACTCAGCTAACTGTCCTTCAAACTCATCGTGATAATCTGTATTACCAGACATCATTCTAGAACCCATTGGATAAGCTAAGCCCCAATCTTTAGTAGCTTGGTTATCTACTTCTCTAACCTCTGGATGATTTCCTAGGCCTAAATAGTTATTGATACTCCAGCAGATAATTTCTTTTCCATTAAAGTGCATTCTACTCTTTAGCTCTCCTTCTAATTTTGGAAATATCCAATACCCTTCTGCCATATCTGCATATTGGCCCAATGAGCCCATGCTGTTTTTTGTAATCTTTTCAAATAAATCCATACTAATTTACTTTTTAGCCTATGTTTATGAATTGTTTGGTTATATTTAGTAGATAGATCTTCATAAAACTCTCTTGGAACGTGGCAAAGGTAAGGGAATAATTTATTTTTATATAATAGACTTTATTCTAAATATAAAGTAAATACTGATAAGTCTCCTGTAGAGGCTAATCAAACTAGTGGGCATGGCGGCTTCATTACCAAGCTTTTTATACAATTTTTGTTAAAATAAACTATAATACTTGCAAGCACCTATTTAAAACTAGCGTATAAAATAATATTTTACAATCTATACTAAACAAAAAGTTTTAAATTACTCTAAATTGTTGTATTTTTGTTTAGGCTACAAGTGAAAAACTACATCATAAAAACCAAAATTAAAGAATGGCAAAAGTTACTTATAACGAAGATAATATTCGGTCATTAGATTGGAAAGAACATATCCGCTTACGCCCAGGTATGTATATCGGGAAATTAGGGGATGGCTCAACAGCAGATGATGGCATCTATATACTCATCAAAGAGGTATTGGATAACTGTATTGATGAATTTGTGATGGGACATGGGAATGCGGTCGATATCGAGATTGTAGATGGCGTTGTAGAAATTCGAGATTATGGTCGAGGTATTCCTTTAGGAAAAGTGGTAGACTGTGTTTCCAAAATTAATACGGGGGGGAAGTATGATTCTAAAGCCTTTAAAAAATCAGTGGGTTTGAATGGAGTTGGTACGAAAGCGGTCAATGCTTTGTCTAATTATTTTAAAGTGCAGGCGGTTAGAGAAGGTAAGACGAAAGTAGCAGAATTTGAGCGAGGCGTACTAACGAATGACCATAAAATAAAATCTACTAAAGAAGAAAATGGTACGATCATCTATTTCAAACCAGATGATTCCATTTTTAAAAACTATAAATTTCGATCAGAATATATTGAAAATCAGTTGTGGAACTACGCTTATTTGAATGCAGGACTAAAACTGAATTTCAATGGAAAGACGCTAGTGTCTAAAAATGGGTTATTAGATTTATTAAATAGAAAAGTAGGAGAGGAGAAATTACGATATGATATTATCCATTTGAAAGACACAGATATTGAAATTGCTTTGACGCATGGCAATTCTTATGGAGAGCAATACTATTCTTTTGTAAACGGTCAAAATACAACCCAAGGAGGAACGCATTTGAATGCTTATAAAGAGGCAATCGTTGCTACCTTAAGAGGATTCTATGGCAAGCAATATGATCCAAAAGATATTAGGGCATCCATCATCACTGCGATTAGCGTCAAAGTGGAAGAACCTGTTTTTGAATCCCAAACTAAGACTAGATTAGGCTCAAGTGATATAGGGCCCAAAGGACCAACTATCCGAACATTCATTAATGATTTTGTAAAGAAGCAATTAGACAATTACCTACATAAGAATAAAGCAGTCGCTGATGCGATCAAAGCTAGAATAGAACAATCAGAAAAAGAGCGAAAGGAGATCGCAGGTATCCAAAAAGCTGCAAAGCAGTCTGCAAGGAAAGCGAATCTTCATAATAAAAAACTAAGAGATTGTCGAGTACATTTTAATGCGAAAGGTAAGAAGGTATCTGAGGAAGATCGACTAGCATCTACCATCTTTATTACAGAGGGAGATTCGGCGAGTGGATCTATTACAAAGGCTAGAAATGTTTTGTCCCAGGCAGTATTTAGTTTGCGAGGTAAACCATTGAATTGCTTCGGGCTAACGAAGAAGGTGGTCTATCAAAACGAAGAATTCAACTTACTGCAACATGCACTTAACATAGAAGATGGTATTGATGGCTTACGCTTCAATCATGTAGTTATCGCAACGGATGCTGATGTAGATGGAATGCATATTCGATTATTACTACTGACTTTCTTTTTACAATTTTTTCCAGATTTAGTTAGAAATGGGCATTTGTTTATTTTAGAAACGCCGCTTTTTAGAGTTCGAGATAAGAGTAAAACTTTTTATTGCTACAGTGAATCAGAAAAGCAAAAAGCAATTAAGAGCTTAAGAGGAAAAGCAGAGATTACTCGTTTCAAAGGTTTAGGAGAGATTTCCCCTGATGAATTCGGAGAATTTATCAATGAGGATATTCGATTAGAACCTGTTATCATGAATGCAGATACGAAGATAGAAAGTATCCTTGGTTACTTCATGGGTAAAAATACACCTGCTCGACAAGAGTTTATTATCAATAATCTAAAAATAGAAAAAGAGGAATTGGATGAGGAAGAGGTAGAAGAAATTGATGAAGAAAAAGCAGAACAGTTGGAAGAGGAATTGGCGGAGTTGGAAGCGTAGGGATTTTAAAATGGTAAATGGTAAATGGTAAATCACGTGATTTACCATTTACCATTTTAAAGCAACTGCTTCAAAACTGCCTGCGCTGCATACGTCCGATTATTCGCCTGCTCAATGACTAATGAAGCAGCACTATCCAATACCTTTCCCGCCACTACTACATTTCTCCTCACTGGTAAACAGTGCATGAATTTTCCATTATTCGTT
>CALJIY010000098.1 GCA_937973945.1 uncultured Saprospiraceae bacterium
TTTGGCTATTTCTCCTTTAGCTCTGCTCGCCGAGCGGAACAAAATCAAGTTTGGGTAGGCATGTCTAAAGAAACAGCCCACCAGCTAGGTACGCCTATATCCGCTATTATGGGTTGGGTAGACCATCTACGGGACATGTACAAGGATGATGAATACCTGCAAGATGTAGTCGGAGAGCTAGATAAAGATGTAAAAAGATTGGATTTGGTAGCGGATCGGTTTTCAAAAATTGGCTCTACCCCTAAACTTGAATCCGCGAATATTTATGAAGAAGTTGAAAAAATAAGAGATTATATGTCTCGCCGAGCTGCCAGAAAGATCAATTTTGATTTCCCAGATCCAACAACTCCCCCTAAAGAAGTGCTCATTAATGCCCATTTATTTAATTGGGTCTTAGAGAATTTATTGCGGAATGCATTAGATGCCATGGACGGAAAAGGCACGATTAGTGCAGAGGTATATGAAGATAAAGAGCATGTCTGCATTGATGTTAGTGATACAGGTAAAGGAATTCCCCCCTCCAAGTTCAAAACAGTCTTTAAACCAGGCTTCTCCACTAAAAAACGGGGGTGGGGATTGGGTTTATCCTTAGCCAAACGTATTATTGAAACTTACCATTCTGGCAAGATTTTTGTTGCAGAATCTATACCCAGTAAAAGAACAACTTTTACTATTAAACTCCCGAAAAAAATTATTAGCAGTGCGAATAATTCGCCAACATAGAGATATGTTCCCATTTTTAAGGCTAGATGTCCTTCCATTCATCTTCATCCTTTCTTTCCTACTAATGTCATTTAGTAGCTCAGCTACGCCTATACTTTTTGATAAAATTCCAATTACATTAACAGACGCAAGTACCAAAGAGCCTATCATTGGTGCCAATATCTATACAGAAGATTTTAGCTTCAATACGACCACAGACTTTGATGGAAAAGCCGTTATAGAAGGATTAAAATATAGAGATGAGGTTATTATCAGCTATATTGGCTATAAAACCTTGACCATTGCGATCTACGAAATCAGAAGAAGAAAAGGACAGATTGCTTTGGAAGTAGATGCGGTGGAGTTGGCAGGAGTAGAAGTGGTCGGTAGACGAGATGATCGTATTGAAGAATTGCCTTATCAGATAGAAAGGATTGTCAGTAAAGATATTGCTTTTAATAATGCCCAAACTGCGGCAGACGTATTAGATAAAAATGGAGGTCTATTTGTGCAAAAGAGCCAAATGGGTGGTGGTAGTCCTATTATTCGAGGCTTTGAAGCCAACAGAGTTCTGTTAGTTGTAGATGGTGTTAAAATGAATAATGCCATTTATAGAAATGGGCATTTACAAAATGCGATTACCGTAGACCCTGCTATGCTAGAACAGGCAGAGGTGATCTATGGACCTGGATCATTAACTTACGGGAGTGATGCATTAGGTGGGGTCGTACATTATCGGACAAAAGACCCTAAGCTAGCAATGGGGGAAGAAAAACATGTTTCCGAAACAAATATGTATGCTAGATTTTCTTCTGCTAATGTAGAAAAAGCGGTACATGTAGATTTCAGTCAAGGAAGTAAAAAATGGGGATCTTTTAGTAGTTTGTCTTTTGTAGATTATGATAATCTAATTGCAGGAAGTGTTCGACCAGCCGCTTTTCCTAAATTTGGACTACAAGAATATACAGCCGTTACTTTTGCAGATAATTCTCTAGGAGAAGTTCGAGATAATGTGGAGAAACCAAATAGACAGTGGGGAACCTCCTATGGGCAAATAGATTTTTTACAAAAAATAAAATTCCAACCTTCTGATAAGCTCAACTTTATAGCTAATTTTCAATATTCTTCTTCAACGAATATTCCGCGATATGATAATTTAGTCGATACGGTTGGCACAGCAGACGAACTAAAGTGGATCGATTGGTATTATGGACCCCAGCAAAGAATTTTAGCTTCTTTAAAAACTAGAATTTTAGATAAGCCTTTCTTTGATAAAGCGACCATCATCACTTCTTTTCAAAAAATTGATGAAGATCAATACTCTCGAAAATTTAATAGTGAATGGAGAAGTGCTACAGAGACGGACGTTTATGTGTACTCTTTGACTGCTGACTTTGATAAATACCTAGATGATTCCGAACGACTTAATATATCGTATGGGCTAGATATAAGCAGAAATGATGTTTTATCTAGTGCTTATGATAGAAATGTCAAAAATGCGAAGAGTCATTTAGTACAAGTAGAAGGTCCAGATATTATCACTCGTTACCCTAGCCAAGGAAGTGTATTAGATGCTTACGGAACATATGTCAATGGTAAATGGAAAAGCGAAAATGAACGATTATCCGCAGAAGCGGGTTTGCGATACAGTCACGTAAGAATCACCTCGACTTTTGGCGAAAATGATCCAATTGCATGGCCTCAAAATTATATTGATGGGATTCGTTTAAATAATAGTGCCATAACCTATGGCATGGGCATCACCTATCAAACAGAAAATAAATGGCAATTTAGAACATTAGCCGCAACTGCTTTTCGTTCTCCAAATGTAGATGATTTCGCTAAGATCAGAGAAAAAAATGGTTATATCACTGTGCCGAATCCTAATCTAACGCCAGAAAAAGCATTCACAGTAGAAGGGACTGTCGCAAAGGAATTTGGTCAAGTCAAAATTAATCAAGAAACAAAAAACAAAACTGGTCGATCAATAAAAGTAAGCCTCACAGGTTTTAGAACAGGTTTAAAAGATGCCTTAGTTCGTAGAAATTTCACCTTGCCTGATGGCAGCAATACCCTATTTAAAGATAATGAGATACTAGAAGTACAGTCCAACCTAAATGCTGAGAATGCAACCGTATATGGCTTTTCAGGCACATTGAAAATTAATTTAGCAGATAAGTTGATTTTGTCCTCCAGTTTAAATATTACAAAAGGTACTAGCAATTTTATAGATAATATTGAAGGAATTGTAGTAGATACCATCGTACCTTTTGCACATATACCGCCGATGTATGGCAGAACAAGTTTGACCTATCAATTAGGTAACTTAAAGCTATCGGGCGTAATACGATACAATGGCAGAAAACGACCTAATGAATATGCCGTATCCTCTGTGAATATCAATAGCTTTGGAGAATTAATATTTAATAGAACAGGAACTTCTGATAATATTGATTATACTCCTTATGGTTATGTGGATGGTAATGGCGATCCTTGTATAGCAGTTGGCGGTAGAGATCAGACGATTAATTGTACCCAAAATTACGCAGGAACTTTAGCTTGGACTACTTATAATTTTTATAGCGATTATCAAATCAATGATAAGTTAGCTGTCAACTTTGCTGTTGAAAATATTTTAGATTTACACTACCGCCCTTTTTCTTCTGGGGTGAGCTCGCCTGGTCGAAATTTTGTGATCGGTTTGCGTGGAAGTTTTTAGAAATAGAAGTTGTTTAAGAATGTAGTTTGGAAGCGAAAATAGCTAGTGAAAGGTTCTGAGAATTACTTTTTTAAGCTGCATAGCAGGGCTACGGAGCTTAAAAAAGTCTTTTTCAGGTTCTTACAATAGCTATTTGCAGCCCGAA
>CALJIY010000099.1 GCA_937973945.1 uncultured Saprospiraceae bacterium
CACTACTTAGTTACAGGAAAGTATTTTCCTTCAAAATAAGTACCGACTACTTCAATATCTTTTAAGCGATTTTTATCTGCTTCGTAAGGATTCTCTTTTAGGATTGTTAGATTGGCTGTTTTGCCAATAGCGATACTACCAATTTCTTTTTCCATTCCCCACGAATAGGCCGCTTCAATGGTAATTGCTTTTAGAGCTGTGTGAACAGAAATGGCCAAATCTGGTCGCATTGTTTCTCCCTCGTGTGTTTTTCTAGTCACGGCCGCCCATGCTAAATATAAGGGGGCCGCTGGTGCCATCGGTAAATCAGAATGTAACGAGATGGAAACACCTAATTTTTCTACTGGACCTAGACGCACCATTGCTTCTGCTCGATCATGACCTAAACCAATTTGGCTGAATTTTTTTGAAAATGCAGTTACATAGTAGGGATTGGCACTAACGATACAACCTAAGTCTGCAATACGCTGCACTTGTTCATCTGTAGAGTTAGCGAAATGAACGATCGTTGTTCGATGGTCTTTTCTTGGATTTTCTTTCATTCTGTCCTCTACCGTGTCTAATAATTTTTCTAAACCTAAATCTCCGTTGACATGTACATGTATTTGATAGCCTTGATCCCAATACACTTTCATTACCTTAGCTAATTCTTCTGGCTTTTGCATCCACTCTCCATGATGGCCATCTAAATAGCCATCCTTCATTTGCATTAATTGGGAAATGATGGCTCCATCTGAAAAAAGTTTGATGTGCTTATCGAAGAAACGAACTTTACCTGTAGTTGGTAATAATTTTGCAACGGCTTGTGAAGCAGCCAATACGCCATCTATGCCATGTTGAATCATTAAGCTTCTAGCCTCTGGTATTAAATACGTAGACATTGGGGTATCCTCTGCGCCTAATACTAATTGATAGAGTTGTAAAATATCTGGGGTAAAAACGCCGCCGGGTTCATTAAAAGCCGTGACGCCACCATGGTGCAATAGGGTAACCATTTGTTGTAGCCCTGCTATAAAACGTTGTGGATTCGCAAGGTCAGGCATAATAAGTGGCAATAAATAGATGAAGGCACCATTTTCATAAAAATGTCCTTTCTCTAAATTAACTTGTTCGGCAATGGCTTGACCACTTGCATTTATTTTTTCTTGATGGACGCCATACTTTTCAATGGCTGCTGTATTCATATAAAATTCATGACAAGAGCGATGCCAGATCACTATTGGAATGGTCGAACTAATTTCATCCAACATTGATCGATCTAAATCTCCATGAAAATATTGATGAAAACCCCAAGAAAAGAAAGTAGTTTCCGAAGTATGCTCCTCTATTGCCTTTTTTAAGTACTGAATATATTCCGCTCCATTTTTGGCAGCAGGCCAAGTCTTAGTTGGTAATTCCCAAGCTTCTGGAGCGATAACGGGTATAGATAAGGTCAATGCTCCTAAGGTCGGATGCAGATGCTGCTGGATTAATCCAGGCATCAAGGTTTGATCTTTTAAATATACAACTTGTGTAGCCTCTAGTTGTTGGATGTCTTTTTCTAATCCGATCCATACTATTTTACCATCTCTTATTGCAATTGCTTCTGCATTGGGTTGCGCCTCTTCCATTGTTAGGATAGTGCCTCCTATGAGTAATAGGTCCACTGCTTCTTTTTGGATGATTTGTGCTGGTGTTTTTGCTACTTCTTTTGTAGTGGAACAAGCAGATACTAACAAGCATAACAAAAAGCTATAGCTGAGTCGTTTAATCAATGGTATCATTATTTAGTAATTACTAGATTTTAGGACAAAAATGGAATGATTACCTACAGATTAAAAAGAGATTCTAAACCATTTTTGAGATCACTAAAAGTAGCTAAATAATTATACTTTGCAAAGGAATCTATAAAAGCAAAATAGGAAACGTGCCGCTTATTCCACAATACTATTCAGGTGACCAATTTTAGAACCGTTGACTTTCCAAAGATTAAAGTCTAAATTATTAATAATCCCATTCCCATCAACATCCGCAGGAAGATATACATCTAAGGTTTTAGTCTGTTCCCTCCAATTATTATAATCCAAACTATTAATAACTTGATTTTGATCGTAGTCCCCTGCTATCATACCAAATATTGGTTTATCTGAGACTAACTGATGTTGTTGTTGCTCTCCCATAGCTTTGCTTGCAGCATTGGAAAAATCATAACATAGCACCTCTTCTTGGTCACTCACAAAAGTAACGGTGTTACTACTCAAAATGGCTAAATGACTTTTGTGATGGATACTCACATAATATTCGCCAGGAGCTAGTCCATCAAATACTATTTCTGGTTGATGTTGTCCATTTAGCAAGTTACCATCTAATCCAACTAACAAGGCTTTTTGTGTAAGGATGACTGCTGGATTAGCAGCATTTCTAACTACCAGTAATACCCAATCGGCAATATCTGTATCTTCAAATTCCATGGTCTCTGTCCCTTCATATAACCAAGGTGCTGATTGGAATGGTTGCTCTTGTGGGATTAAATTCTTTGTTCTCAAAGTATTAGAATGAGAAAGGGTTGTTGGGTCAAATAATCCTTCCAGCATCACACAAAAAGCAGCCTTAGAATAAGTCGTTTCAGGAACAGTCCCAATATAACAACTAGGATCAACTATGCTATTGGTATCAATCAATGGTAGTTTTTGGATTGCATGTTCCTTCATTCTAGCAGCAGTCAAACCATCGTCACTTGCACCTAGCCAATCTTGTAATAGCGTACCAAAAACCTGTCTATAATCATGTTGGATTTGGTTGATATTTGGCGAGCCATTATTATCTAAATTTCCTAAATCAATATTCGTTCCTGAGACTCCTGCTTTAACCTGGTCCCCAATAATGTACATAGGGATTAATGTACCATGGTCGGTACCATTATTTCCATTCTCTTCCGCTTTTCTACCAAATTCAGAAAAGGTAACTGTTAGTACTTTATTGGATTGTCCCAAATCTGCTAAATCTTGTTGAAATGCTAATACCGCATCCGCAAGACCTTTTAGTAAGTCTGAATGCTCACCAGTGGTCGTT
>CALJIY010000100.1 GCA_937973945.1 uncultured Saprospiraceae bacterium
GTAGCTTCTAATCTGATAATATCATACCGTAAGCCTAATAGTATCGTAAAAGCTTTCGTAAAATCTAATTCTTGTGTGAGGTAAGTTCCCCAATTAAAAAACGCTTCTTTTTGAGCTAATGTTTGATCTCCTTGTACTCCTTCTAAATTTTTATACCGTTGTCGATCATCTACTTGATTCTCCACTTCTGTTCCAATCTTTAATCGATAGGGTTTTCCAGATAAATTTCGCTGGATCTGATATTGTCCACTAATGCCAGAGAATTGGCGTTGGAAATTGACAATCCCGCCAAACTCAAAAGGTAATTTATTGGCAAAATCTCTATAGGTATGATAGACTTTTAGGTGTAATTGATCCCTCTCTGAAATAGCTCGTTCATAGATTAGGCCAGCTCGAAATTGCTCTACGGTCTCTCCGCCTTGAAATAGTAAATTTCGATCTCTTGCGCTAGTTCTATCGCTTACTACTTGAGCTATATTAATGCCTCCAGGATCATCTGCTTGAGGGCTATTGCCATAGTTTAACAATAACTTGACTTGATCTTTCTCATTTAATTGGATACCTAGTTTTCCATTTAGGATCGTATTCTCCATACTACTATTCTCTCTATACCCATCTGTCCGCACATGCACCCCATGTAAGAGATAATTGAATTTTCCTTTCTGTTGACCTGATTTTAATTGGTATTGCTGTAGCCCGTAAGAGCCAGCTAATATTCGTGCTTCAACAAACGGTTCGGTAGTAGGTACTTCTGTAGAAAAACTAATAACCCCACCAGAAGCATTTCCGTATAAACTAGAAGCAGGTCCCCGTATCACTTCAATATTGCTAAGCACCCCTAAGGCTAGATTATCCACCTGTGCTTGTCCATCAGGAGTAGATTCTGGAATACCGTCTACTAATATTTTTATCCCTCTAATTCCAAAAGCTGATCTTGCCCCAAATCCTCGAATAGAGACTCTTAAATCCTGCGCAAAATTATTAGGATTTAAGGCAAATAAACCAGGGACCGTATTCAAGGATTCATTGACAGATAATTGCGCTTGCCCTCGTTGTATAAAGTTTTTAGAAATAGAAGTTAAGGCCAAAGCAGATTGAATATCTTTCGTATCGAAACGAGTTGATTTGACCGTTATAGGGGAGAGTAAATAGGAAGTATCTACCTCTTGAGCAATACTGCTCAAGCAGATCGATAGTAGAGATAAACAAAGGAAAGGCTTTTTTACAAATAGAAACATATAGATGGTAGTGTGTGATTTGGATGTCTAGTAGTGTGTATTTACATATATGTGTTTAGAAAAAGATGAACATATTCGAAATGATGACAAAATTATCTAAAGTGTAAAAAGTAGTTGACATTTTTACCACGGATTCACGGATTATACAGGATTTACTTTAGCCTAATCCGTGAATCCGTTGTAAAATTTCCATATAACTAGTGTCAACTAGCTGGGATAGTCTTATCGAAATTATTCAAAAAATGGAAGTACCGTAGATTTTTTTACTTCATTAATAACAAAGGAACTTTTGATTTGACCAATCCTAGGTAAGGTCGCAATCTTTTTAGCAAAAAAATCATGGTAGGTATCTAAGCCAGGACAAATAAGCTTCATCATAAAATCGGTATCCCCTCCCATTAGGTAGCATTCCATGATTTCCGGTATTTTGTCAATAGCTTCATAAAAGTCGTTAATCTCGTCAAATTTTTTGACGTCTAAAGAACCAGATAGAAAAACGATAATCGAAGAAGATACTTTTTTTCGATTGACCATTACGACATATTTCTCTATAATACCTTCTTTCTCCATTCGTTTGATCCGTTCATAAATGGGCGTTTTAGTCATATTGAGATCACTCGCAATTTCTTTGACGTTCCTACTAGCATCCGCTTGTAAGATTTTTAAAATTTTTTTGTCTATATCATCAATTTTTTTCATAGGAATTTTTCCTTTTTATTAAAAAAAAAGAACAACTGTTACTGATAGCTTCCTTTAAGATGCAAAGTAAAAGGAAATTTTCCTAATACAAGTTGTTTTCTTGCTATAAAAGACTAAAGAGGACTAACTTTGTAGTGTTATTTTGATAAAACAAAGTAAAAATATTTGCGTACTCCTTTTTAGAAGTTGGATCTATGACCTTGATTATGTATGTGCCTGACAATCATAGGCGATCTAACAGCAAAGCGGTCTGACTTTTGACTTCTAATAAACAAGTATAACTTTTAAATCTTAATTTGAATATGATTGCAGATAAGAAAAAACTAGACTATAAGGTAAAAGATATTGCCTTAGCAGATTGGGGAAGATTAGAAATGGAATTAGCAGAGGCAGAAATGCCAGGACTAATGGCCTTAAGAACAGAATTCGGCAAGAAGAAGCCTTTAAAAGGAGCTCGAATTGCTGGTTGCTTACACATGACGATCCAAACAGCAGTATTGATTGAGACATTGACTGCATTAGGTGCAGAAGTATCTTGGTCTTCTTGTAATATCTTTTCCACACAAGATCACGCAGCAGCAGCAATCGCAGCGGCAAAGATTCCTGTGTATGCATGGAAAGGTATGAATGAGGAAGAATTTAACTGGTGTATTGAGCAAACCTTATTTGCATTTAAAGGCGGTAAGCCTTTAAACATGATCTTGGATGATGGAGGTGATTTAACGAATATGGTATTAGATGATTACCCAGAGTTAGTGGAAGGTATCAGAGGTATCAGTGAAGAGACAACTACTGGTGTTCACAGATTATATGAAAGAGTAAAGAATGGTACTTTACCATTACCAGCGATCAATATCAATGATTCTGTTACAAAGTCTAAGTTTGATAACAAATACGGCTGTAAAGAATCTTGTGTAGATGCAATCAGAAGAGCAACAGATATTATGTTGGCAGGTAAGGTAGCAGTCGTAGCAGGATATGGTGATGTGGGAAAAGGTTCCGCAGCGTCTTTAGCAGGTGCAGGTTGTAGAGTAATCGTTACAGAGATCGATCCTATATGTGCTTTACAAGCAGCAATGGATGGCTTCGAAGTAAAGAAGATGAAGAATGCAGTGAAAGAAGCAAATATCATTGTAACTGCTACTGGTAACAAAGATATTTTGACAGGCGAACACTTCGAAAAGATGAAGGATAAAGCGATCGTTTGTAACATCGGTCACTTTGATAACGAAATTGATATGGCGTGGTTAAATAAA
>CALJIY010000101.1 GCA_937973945.1 uncultured Saprospiraceae bacterium
GTTGTCTACCTTAGGCGTCATTGCTTTAATTGGTATCTTAGTCAATGATGGGCTGGTCTTAGTGAGTAAATTTAATGTATTTCTAAAGCAAGGCTTACCCTTTAAGGATGCCTTGTATGAAGCGGGACGTTCTCGTTTTCGTGCGATCTTTTTAACTTCTGTAACGACCGTTGCTGGTTTAATGCCGCTTATTTTTGAAACTTCTAGATCTGCGCAATTTCTAATTCCAATGGCCATTACCATTGCTTATGGTATTGCTTATGCGACTTTTTTGACGTTGTTTTTACTGCCTCTCTTATTGTATTTAAGTAATTCTATTAAGCGAGGTCGTGTCTGGTTATTTACAGGGGTGCGTCCTGCAAGGCGAGATATAGAACGAGCTGTGATTGAACAGAAGATTGAAAAAGAGGCTTTGGAGGAGGTTTATTAATTAAACATCCAGACTTGGTAAGTTTCCAAAACTTCCCAAGTCTTCCTTCGAAACTAATTATTCCCTTTTAAATAAACTTGTCAAAAAATACTTTAAATATTTCTTATATGAGATGTTCCTCATTTTTCTTATTTTCTATTAGTCTTCTTTTCCTACCTAAAACCAATTTTGCACAAGCACTATTGACAAAGGCAGAAGCGATTCAAATTACCTTAGCCAATAACTACGACATCAAAGTAGCCAAGAATAATATAGAGATCGCCAAAAACAATACTAGTCGAGCATTGAATGGATATATGCCAGTGGTCAATGCTAATGCCGGATTAAATGCTAGTTTAGGCGGTTCCAAGCAAAGATTCAGTACAGGTGCGGAAAACACCACAAGTAATGCCTTAAACTGGGGCAACAATGCCTCTATTGCTGCCAACTATACACTAATAGACCGAACTAGAGAGGCCGTAATGGATCAATTAGAAGCAGTCGCCAATCTGTCTGACTTACAGTTGCGACAAACCATTGAAAACAATCTATTAACCGTTTTCAATAATTATTATGAGGTGGGTCGCTTATCGCAAAACACCGCCGTTTTAGAAAAAACAATAGAAGTCTCTAGACAACGTTTGCAAAGAGCAAAATATCGATATGATTATGGGCAAGGCATTCGCTTAGATGTCTTGAATGCAGAAGTGGATATACAGCGTGATACCATTAATTTATTGAATTTAAAAAATCAATTATCCATTGCTAAACGAAATTTAAATGTGGCGATGGGTAATACTATCAATACAGATTTTGAGGTAGACACCTTAATTACTTACCAAGGAAGTTTGACCTTAGAAGGATTATTAAGTGAGGCAAAAAGGAAGAATATTTTAATGCAATTGATTCATCAAAATCTAGCAATATCCAAATACGATATTGATATTATTGATGCTGGTAAAAAACCAATCCTCGGTGCAAATGCCAACTATGGATTCAATTTTTCAGATAATGCCTCAGGCTCTTTTATTGATATATCTAATAGCCGAGGTTTAGCTGCAGGTTTAACCCTTTCTTGGAATTTATATGATGGGGGGCGTCGAGAAAAACTAAAAGAAAATGCGCAAATCAATGCAGAAAATCAGCTAGTTCAAAAAGAGCAAATCTTACAGCAAATAGAAGGGGATGTTATCAATGCTTGGGATTCTTATCAGAATGCCTTATTTATTCTAAAAACAGAAGAAAAAAATCTAGCCATCAACCAACTCAACTTTGAACGTACTGCTGAGCAATTCAAAGTGGGGCAAATAAATTCCGTAGAATTTCGTCAGGCTCAATTAAATTTGTTAACGGCGGAGACGAACTTAAATTCCGCGAAGTATGATGCGAAGGCGATTGAGATTGTATTATTACAATTGAGTGGGCGTTTGATGGATGGATTGGAGTAAAAATCATTCATCTGATCACTCTGAAGTAATCAGATGAATCTCCTAAACAAACTTAGGCTTGCGCTTTTCCAAAAACGACAAAACCCCTTCTTGTCCATTCACAGAGCCCGCTCGCTCGGATATCATTCGACCTTCCAATTCCATTTGTGTTTCTAAACTATTATCAAAACTGCATAGTAATAATTTCTTTACAGCTGCAAAAGCATCCGTTGGTCCATTGGCCAATTTCTGCGCTAATGCCATCGTTGTGGTTTGCAAGTCTTCATCTGGTACTACCTGATTAATCAAGCCCCATTCTTCCGCTTCTTGAGCAGTTAAACGCTTATTGGTCATCATTAAATCTATCGTTCTTCTAATACCTATTAGCCGAGGTAAAAAATAAGAAGAACTTCCATCAGGACTTAATCCTGCTGCGGTATACGCCATCGTAAATTTAGCGGACTCCGCCGCAATGACAAAATCTCCTGTAATCGCCATACTAAAACCTGCACCAGCCGCCATACCATTAACAGCTACAATGAAAGGCTTCTCCATACGAGCAAAGGTAGAAGTAGCTTTATGTAGATTATCTGCCATACCTTTGATCTTTATTGCGGCATTCTCTGGTTCCCCGCCTACCGCTTTTAAGTCTCCACCCGCACAAAATAATTTACCATTAGCCGTTAAGATAACGCAGCGAATGGTTTTATCCTGATCACAAATTAAAGCCGCTTCTGCTAATTCTCCAGCGAGCACTGGATTGATACCGTTTGCCGCATTCGGACGATTTAAAGTAACAGTAGCTATATTGTCTGTTTTGGTTAGAAGGATGGTTTCGAAATTTTTCATATTGTTTTTGATTATTTAAATTCATTCGCTAATTCAACAAAATAATCCATTGCTAATGGATTTCGAATCGCATCACGATTGATGCCCTCTTTAGAAGTCATGCCCATTAGTATCCTTTTGACGGGCACCTCCATTTTCTTTCCACTTAAGGTATAGGGAATATCTGGCACTTCCATAATTTTGCTGGGGACGTGTCGCGGAGAACATTGCTTTCTCAAGGTATTATTGATTTGCTCTTGTAGTTCGGTACTTAGCTGTTCGCCTTCTGCTAACACTACAAAAAGCGGCATGATATCTTCCCCATTGGCTTGTTCTAAATTGATAATTAAGGCATCCGCTATCGCTGGAATATCATCTAGCACACTATAGATTTCTGCCGTTCCAATTCTAATACCATTTCGATTAAGCGTAGCATCAGAACGACCTTGTATAATCAGAGAACCATTCGCTTTTATTTTAATCCAATCCCCATGTCGCCATTTATTTGGGAAGGTATCGAAGTAGGCTTTTTCATATCGGGCATTATTTTCATCATTCCAAAAATAAATAGGCATGGAAGGCATTGGTGCTTCCAAGACCATTTCGCCTAAGGCATCTTCTACCCTTCTCCCATCCTCTGTATAGGCGTATAAGGCACAGCCCAAAGCCCGACTTTGAATATAGCCTTTATAGACTGGTAGCATAGGATTCCCTCCTACAAAAGCGGTGCAAACATCTGTTCCGCCACTCATGGAACATAGCCAAATATCTTTAGAAATATGTTCATAAATCCAATCAAACACCTCTGGCGGAAGCGGTGCGCCTGTGGAACTAAGCGAACGTAATTTACTAAAATCAAATTCTTGATTCAATGCCAATCCTTTTTTCATACAACTAGTCAAAAAAGGCGCGCTCGTTCCGAAGTGATGAATGGGTAGGTCTGCTGTCCATTTCCATAGACTTGTCATAGAAGGATGGGCAGGACTGCCATCGTATAGTACAGGTATAGCCCCCACAAGAAGACTGGCCTGCATAAAATTCCACATCATCCAGCCCGTCGTCGTAAACCAGAAAAAATGCTCGCCTTCCTTAACATCGTTATGAAAAGACATATATTTTAAATGCTCTAATAAGACCCCACCATTGGAATGCGTAATGGCTTTTGGTTTACCTGTTGTTCCAGAAGAATATAAAACCCAAATAGGATGATCGAAAGGAACAGGGGTAAAATTTAAGGCTTCCGTAGTAGTATATTTTTCTAAGATCGCTTCCCAAAGAGTGGCCTCTTTAAGGATGGCTGTTTTATCTAGGTAAGGAATAAATATCGTCTGTTGAATTGAGGGAATGGCTTGTCGAATATTTTCAACCGAATTCATACGAGAAAACGATTTCCCTCCGTAGGTATATCCATCAACAGCAATTAATAACTTGGGGTTTGTTTGAGAAAAGCGTTCAATAACCGTTTTTTCTCCAAAATCTGGCGAGCAACAAGTCCAAACAGCCCCAATAGAATTGACGGCTAAAAAACAACTGATCGCTTGTGGAATATTCGGCAAGTAAGCGGCCACACAATCTCCCTTTTGGATACCTTCGTCGATTAAAAATTGCTGAAAGGCTTTGACTTCTTCTTCTAAAGTATCCCACGCTACGACTACTTGACTTCGTTCATTTTTAAAAATTAAGGCAGGACGTTCTGTAGATTTTTTTCTAAATATATGCTCCGCATAATTCAAGGTCGCCCCTTCAAACCATTTGGTATTCGGCATCCCATTATCCACTAAAACAAAATCATATGGCTGATAATGTAGGATGTCAAAGTAGGCCCATAAGCTTTCCCAAAAGGCTGCCACCTCCGTAACCGACCATTGCCAAAGTTCTTCGTAATTTGCAAAAGTTAATTGTCTCGTTTTTGCTAACCACCGCTCATAGTTCTTTAAATTGGATTGGTCTTTAAAGTGGGCAGATGGTTCCCATAATTTTTTTTGAACTTCTTGCATAGCAATGTAATTATACTCTATAACGGAAAAATTTCATAAACCATTTCTTACATCCTAAACACGCCATAGGTCTGCGTACCATTAATCGCTTTATTATTAAATACGTTTAAACAAAAGCCTAAATAGTTACGCGTTTCTCTTGGGTCAATAATTCCATCATCCCATAAATGTCCACTGGCATACCAAGAGGAGGAGACTGCCTCGTTTTTTTCAATAATATCCGCTTTCGTTGGTGCAAATTTTTCTTCATCAAAAGGCACGCCTGCTCTTTTCGCTTTGCCTCTTTGTATAATTTCCATTACACCTGCAATTTGCTCTGAGCCCATTACAGACACTTTAGAGTTGGGGTAGGCAAACATGAAATTTGGTTGATACGAACGACCATTCATCGCATAGTTACCAGCCCCATAAGAAGAAGCTAAATTAATCGTAATCGTTGGCACTTTGCTATTCGATACGGCATTAATCATTTTTGCTCCTTGCTTGATAATACCTCCTTGCTCATATTCTTTCCCCACCATAAAACCAGTGATATTTTGTAAATAAATCAATGGTCGGTTGTTTCGATTGCAGAGTTGAATAAAATGAGTGGCTTTATTAGCAGATTCAGAAAATAACACGCCGTTGTTACCAATAATCCCGACGGTGTAGCCATGTATTTCAGCCCAGCCCGTTACTAAGGTCTTGCCATATTCTGGTTTGAATTCTAAAAATTTAGACCCATCCGTAATCCTTGCGATCACTTCTCTAACATCAAAAGGAATTCGGATATTTGGAGAGATAATCCCTAATATTTCATCGGGATCATATTTTGGTGCTTCTATAAAATCGCTTGGAATAAAGTGCGGTTTAGAAGGCTCAATAGTCGTCATTAATTGTCTGGCAATTTTAATCCCTTCTACCTCATCTGCGGCTAAATAATCTGATACGCCTGATATACTAGAATGCATTTCTGCGCCCCCTAATTCTTCTGCATTCGCTATCTCATTCGTGGCCATTTTTAATAAAGGTGGCCCTGCTAAAAATACCTGTGCTTTATCTTTTATAAAAACGGAAATATCGGACATCCCCGGCACATAGGCCCCACCCGCTGTCGCATTTCCAAAGACCACAGAAATAGTCGTTAGTCCAGCTTCAGATCGACGAGTAATTTCTCTAAAATTGGCACCTGCTAATTCAAAGGTTCTCACCTGATCTGGCAAATTAGCACCTCCACTTTCTACCAACTGAATACAAGGCAATCTATTTTCTAAGATGATTTCATTCATCCGAATATACTTCTTGGTCGTAGAAAAGTCCATCGTACCTCCTTTCTTCGTTCCGATATTCGAATTAATCATGCATAACTTGCCCGACACTAATCCTATCCCAATGATGGTTGTTCCATTCGCCCCAAAGCCATTATCGACCCCTAAACCTGCCAAGGGCATTAACTCCAAGAAAGGACTGTCCTTATCCAATACCAATTGTATCCGTTCACTTGCTAACAATTGGTCATTGCTTCTAGCTCGTTTAATTCTGGACTCCGAGCCTTGAAAACGACTTTCTTCTTGGTAGATTTTTAACTGTTCTAATAAAGAACTCATACCTTCATAATTGGCTTTGAAGGTCTTTGAGTTCTTATTTATTTTTGATTGTAGTACGTCCATTTATATGTGTGTATTGTAAGTCGGATTAACAATCCGCCCAAAGTACAGACTGACCGTTAATGCGTTTTTCGTAACCACCAAATTTATTTGGTAGGTTTAAAATACTAATAATCAATGGATTATATAGAGCCTGCCAAATAAATTTGGCGGCTACGTATAACTCAAAGCCATTAGCGGTCAGCCTAAGTAGACAGCGGATTAACAATCCGTATTACTTCAAAATCTGACCAGAAACTTTCATCGCATCAAAGTAGCTATCCAAATCAAGCCCTATCTCAATATCCCGTTCCCTAGCAAATGTAATAAGATTTTCTGTAGGCATATTACCCACCAATTTATTCTGCGCCATTGGGCAGCCGCCAAAACCACGAATGGTGCCATCAAAACGACGACAACCACTGTCATAAGCAGCAACGATCTTCTCTTCCCAGGTATCGGGGGTCGTATGAAAATGTGCGCCAATTTCAACCGATGGATTAGCAGGTATCAAGTCTTTAAATAAATATTGGATATTGGCGGGCTCCGCCACCCCAATGGTATCAGATAGTTGAAAAATAGAAATATCCAGTTTAATTAATTCTTGTACCCATTTTTGGACAATCTCTACATTCCAATAATCTCCGTATGGATTACCAAAACCCATAGAGATATAAATCAAAAGCGTTTTATTATTTTGAATACAGATTTCTTGAATCCCTTTGACTCGATCTAAAGATTCTTCTATAGTAGCATTGGTATTTCTTAGTTGGAAGGTTTCGGATATAGAAAAAGGGTAGCCTAAAACATCTATGGCCTGGAAACTCGCAGCACTCAAGGCCCCTCTCCTATTGGCAACAATTGCCAGTAATTTAGTATCGGTGGTATCTAGCTCTAATTGTTCCAATACCTCCGCTGTATCTCGCATTTGCGGGATGGCTTTTGGAGAGACAAAACTCCCAAAATCTAAGGTATCAAATCCTACCTTTAATAGCTCATTGATATACCGAACCTTTTCCGCAGTCGGAATAAAATCATGCAAGCCCTGCATGGCATCCCTTGGGCATTCAATTATCTTCATTAAAATGAGGTTTGGAGATGGCCAATAATGCTTTCTGGCGAAAGCTAAGAGAAATTAATGAACACGGAGGCACTGAGGCACGGAGTTTTTTTCTGAACTAGTTTCAATCTTATAAATTTTACAAAAAGAAGGTCTTGGTCAACATCTAATTTTTAACTTGAACTTGGCGCTTGAAATTGAACTTTAGTTCTCTGTGTCCCTGTGTCTCCGTGTTCTTAAATTAAATTTCAAAAGAAATTCCTCGTAGCTCTAAGAAACCTCTTTATACACTTTATTATCCAATACCATCTTGGCAATAATCTCACACAATATTTCGGAAGTACCGCCACCGATCGGTCCAAGACGACTATCTCTAAACATCCTAGCCATTGGATACTCTTCCATATAGCCATAGCCGCCTAGCATTTGCAAGCAATCGTAGATCACTTCATCTGCCATTTTGGTGGATTCCAATTTAGACATGGTGGCCTCTTTGACGACATATTCGCCATCGTTTAATCTTTTAGCGACCACATAATTGAACACTTTTTGCACTTCCACCCTACTACTCATCTTGGCTACCTTATGTCGGAGTACCTGAAATTGATCTAATTTTTTACCAAAAGCCGTCCGTTCAGACATGTATTGTATGGCATATTCTAAGGCATATTCCGCGCGGGCATGTGCATTGATCCCCATAATCAAGCGCTCTAACGCAAAATGTTGCATAACATAAACAAAGCCTCTACCCTCTTCGCCCATCAGATGACTAGCTGGAATTTCCACATCATCAAAAGAAATTTCTCCTGTATCGGAAGCCCGCCAACCCAGTTTATCTAATTTGCTAGCACTTACGCCTGGTGTAGCCCTATCTACCAAGAAAACAGACATTCCTTTATGTTTTAATTCAGGGTTTGTTTTAGCAATCACGACTAAATAATCGCTATAGACCCCATTCGTAATAAA
>CALJIY010000102.1 GCA_937973945.1 uncultured Saprospiraceae bacterium
GAAACTGGTGTAATTATTGAACAGTATTAGGAATACTTTCCATATCCAAATTAGCAATAACAATTCCCCGAATAACTTCCCCTCCAAATTTGTTTGTACTGAGAATCATTAATAAAGAAGTTGTTTAAATAAAAAGCTACATCCTAAGACGCCAATAATTCTATTGTCACTTGTAAAAACACCATATTTTCTTAAACAACTTCAGCGGCAATTCTACCTCCT
The DNA here is from genome assembly GCA_937973945.1 of uncultured Saprospiraceae bacterium. GTDB lineage: Bacteria > Bacteroidota > Bacteroidia > Chitinophagales > Saprospiraceae > JAFMDF01. Next base: position 223 of record CALJIY010000102.1, read on the forward strand.
AAGGAACGACGCACAAATAACTTTTACATTTAAAATGGTCTTTTGTCCTTTATACTTCCTTGAAAAAATGTTCATTTATACCAGATAAAATCTCATTTTTTCAAGTTGTCTAAAGTAAAAAATCTTCATTTTAAATCGTAAACTTTATTTATACCTCGTTCCCTATTAATTATTGAAAAAGAAATTACCGATGAGCACTAAAACCAGTACTAAGATATTTGTAGTAGAAGATGATCCAATGTATCAACGGATGGTCAAATATGTTATGGAGTTAAATCCCGACCATGAAGTCCATGTATTTTCTACTGGCAATGAATGTATTGCCCAACTCCATTTAGAACCAGATCTTATTTCCTTGGACTATAACCTACCTGATATCAAGGGGGAAGAGTTATTAATAGAGATAAAAAACTATAATCCTGAAGCAATAGTCATCATCTTATCAGGGCAACAGGATATTACCACAGCAGTAGGATTACTAAAGGATGGTGCTTATGATTATATCACTAAAGATGAGGACACAAAAGATCGCTTGGTAAATAGTATCGCAAAAGCGAAAAAGCAACTACATCTACAGAAGGAAGTTGCCCATTTAAAGACTCAATTAAATCAAAAATTCCAATTTAATAAATCAATTATTGGTTCTAGTACCTCTATGCAACGGGTTTTTAAATTATTAAAAAAAGCCGTTACAAGCAATATTACTGTTTCCGTTACTGGAGAAACTGGAACTGGAAAAGAGGTCATAGCGAAAGCAATACATCATAATTCCAGCAGAAAGAACGGCCCATTCATTGCGGTCAACATGAGTGCGATTCCAAAAGAATTATTAGAAAGTGAATTATTTGGATATGAAAAAGGCGCCTTCACAGGAGCCAACACTCGAAAAAAAGGACAGTTTGAATTAGCAGATAAAGGCACTTTGTTTTTAGATGAAATTGCTGAAATGGATTTAAACATCCAAGCAAAATTATTAAGAGCGATCCAAGAGCGAGAAGTTAGAAGGCTTGGAGGAGAGCAATCTATTAAATACGATGCAAGAATATTAATCGCAACACATAAAGATCTGGCCGCAGAAGTTCGTCAAGGAAATTTTAGAGAAGATTTATATTATAGACTTTTAGGTTTAAATATTCCCTTGCCGCCTCTCCGAGAAAGAGGAAAAGATATTATCTTAATAGCACAACATTTTCTAAATGATTTCCTTAAAGATAATCCAATAGGGAATCTATCTTTTTCCAAAGAAGCAAAAAACAAGTTATTGCATTACTCTTTTCCGGGGAATGTTAGAGAACTTAAAGCTATTGTAGATCTTTCTGCGATAATGGCGACGGATGAACTAATACAAGCCGATGATATACAATTTAATAGCATTAGAAAAGAAGTTGGATTCTTAACTCAAGAAATGTCTATGGAATCCTACAAACAAAAGATCGTTCAATTCTATTTGCAAAAGTATGAAAATGATGTACTCCTAGTCGCTAAGAAGCTCGATATCGGAAAATCCACTATTTATCGTATGCTTAAAGAAACGGTTAGTGTGTCTTAAATTAAGGTCAAAAACTGATTATATAAATGATAACCCAATCCTAATCACCTTCCAAATTAAATTAAAATGAAAGGAATCGTATTTACAGAATTTCTAGAGATGGTCGAAAATGCGCATGGCTATGAGATGGTCGATCAATTAATTACGGAGAATGAATTACCTTCAAAAGGAATTTATACTTCTATAGGAACTTACGATCATACAGAGATGGTCTCTTTAGTCACGACATTAAGCACTAAAACGGAAACGCCTGTTCCTGACTTATTACAAACTTTTGGACAATACCTCTTTGGGACATTTGAAAAAGGGTATCCTAATTTTTTCAAAGCGGCTAACAATGCTTTTGATTTTTTAGAATCCATTGAAAAGTATATTCATGTAGAAGTCAGAAAATTATATCCAGACGCCCAGCTGCCCAAATTTAAGACCCATCGCCTTTCTGATAATCTATTAGAAATGACTTATTATTCAGATAGAAGTATGGGTAGTTTTGCATTGGGTTTAATGGAAAAAACCTTCGAGCATTATGGAGAGCATGCAACGATCACAACTGAATACTTAAAAAGTAATGGTAGTGAAGTAAAATTTACTATCCAAAAGATATAACTTTTAGAAGTCAGATCGCTGCGCTGTCAGAAGTAGTCTTCCGCCCGCTCTGACGGCAGGGCTGTTAAGTGCTAAGTAATTAAAATGTAAATCAAAATTAAAATTAAAAAACGTCCACACCTAGCATTGAATGTTTGGAGTTTTCATTTCAATTTTCATTGAAATAATTTTTCAAACAGCCCTTCGCACTGACGGGAGTCGCGCTGATCTGACCTCTGACAGTTCAAAAAAAAACAGTGGTATTTCCTGCCAAGGAAATACCACTGTTTTTTTTTGAACGATCTGACATCTGACTTCTATTCTTACCGTTCCCACCAAGGATAAAAATCAGGCATTTCAGAAGCCTTCGCTTTAAAATTAGGGGCTCTTTTTTCTAAAAACGAAGCAACGCCCTCTTTCCCATCGCCCAAACTAGCATAATATATCGCTAAAGAATCTACCTTATGTGCGGCCATTGGATGATCCTGAGCGGCATTTCGGTACATCATTTGACGCGTCAAGGTAATAGCAACTGGACTATGACTAGCTATTTTACGAGCGATCTTGTAGGCTTCTTCAAGTAAGTCCGCTGCTGGGTATACGCCTTTCACATATCCTGCCGCTAAGGCCGCTTCTGGTTTTAAGATCTCTCCAGTATATACCCATTCTAAGGCTGTAGAAATACCAACGATTCTTGGTAAAAACCAAGTAGAACAAGCTTCTGGTGTAATACCTATTTTATTAAAAACAAAACCGATTCTAGCGTATTCGGATGCTAAACGAATGTCCATTGCACACGTCATAGTAGCCCCTATACCAACGGCTGCACCATTGATCGCTGCAATTACTGGTTTTTTACAATCATATATGGCTAGTACGACTCGACCACCCGTATCTCTGACGCCATTCACCACTGCTGGATCCTCTAGTTTATGCTCCATATCGTCGAGGGTAGGTTGATAGTCCTCATCTAATCCAAAGACGTTTCCTTCTATGGATAAATCCATACCTGCACAAAATGCCCGTCCTGCGCCTGTTACGACAATAGCTCTTATGGAATCATCTTCGCTAGCTTGGTTAAAGGCTGCGATTAACTCATTTGCCATTTCTACTGTAAAAGCATTTAAGGAATCGGGTCTATTAAGTGTTAGGGTTAAAATATAATCTTTTACACTTAAGTTAATCGTTTTAAAATTCATATTGGGTACTATTTTTTATGGAAAGATACATTTTTTATTGGAACAGAACGTCAAGGTTTTTAGCCTTTATGTCATACGATCATTTTACTTTATAGAACATACAAACCATAACCGTCAGACTATCAGAAAAAGCCATTGATTACCCAGTTAGTTATAGAGCGAAGGTAGATGGCAGAAATTTTCAAAATGGCTGTCATCTTTCCTAGAAACCCAGATGACAGCCACTTTTTAAGTTTCTGACATCAAGAGTCCGTCTCTTAACCCTGATGGCTATGGTTAATACCTCGATGATCCAATATTTATCCCAATATTAATTAAAGAAACCAAAAGAAAACAGCAGCGAATTGGGAATATAGTTTATAGCAGAATCTCCTGAGTGGAGCATCTTATTTGTAGGAAGGTCAAATAATAGCAGTAATTCGTTGAATAAGGGGTGTGAATGTCGAGATGGACCAATAAATTTGTATGTCCTCAGAAATTTATCGCCACGGCAATGGTATTATCCACCCCGACATCCATATTTTTTTAAGTTTAGGAAAATCGCTGAATAGCGATCTAATCCCAAAAGTAATAAACCTTTCTAACTTATAGTATACCCTATGCGGTATACTTATATTTATTTATATAATTTGTTAATTAAAAATTAGCTTAATTTTTAATAATTTCTGTAAATGAATAACATTCCAAAAAGCTAATAAACCCATAAATATTGCAATAATACGGTAAGTTCTACTCAATAAAAGGGTAAATTGCTGTACTAAGAGGCTATTCTTTACTATGTTTGCAAACTTATAAATAGATAAAGATGGTCTGCTCCCAATAAAGGAGCGTATAGCATCCTGATTATTTAAAGCCCTCACATCCGCTAAAAGTAATACAAACACACAATGAGTAGAAGTATTGGTATTGTTGATAAAAATTCTTTGGAGAACTTCACTTTAGAAAAAGCAACGGCACATAAATGGGATAAAGTAGAACATGCGGTTATTTTGGCAGCAGGTAATGGCTCACGTTTTAAAGAAAAAGGAGTAGAACTACCTAAAGTTTTACTGAAAGTGGGCGGTCTTAGATTGTTAGAGCGTGCGGTCTTGGCTTTGAATCAAATTGGCGTAAAGCATTTTTATATAGTTGTTGGTGCGTACAAGGAACAAATCATTGAGGTCATGTCTAAGATTAAACGCTTAGAAGGGCTGGATATCAATTTTGTAGAATGTGCGGATTATGAATTAGGGAATGGCGTTTCTTTTGGGCGAGGGGCTGCAGAAATTGATGCACCGTTTTTATTAACGATGTCGGATCATATTTTTGCTATAAAAACCTTACAGTCATTTGTCGATAATGTAAAGGAAGTTCCTCATTTACCAGCTTTAGCATGTGATCCAAAATTAGAAGACGTCTTTGATATGGACGATGCCACAAAGGTGCAGTCTAAAGATGGCTTTATCTATAAAATAAATAAAGAACTTTCTTCTTATGATTTAATTGATACAGGACTTTTTTATTTTCCTGCGAATTATGGAAAGAAAATAGCGCAAAAGGCGAGAGAAGGGGCACATGGTGTTAGTGATATCATGAAGCAATTAATTGCTGAAAATGGTGTAAGAACTGCCGTACTAGAAAAAGCTATTTGGCAAGATGTGGACAATCCCAGTATGCGCAAAGAAGCAGAAAAAAGATTGTTACGAACATTGGTAAAAGATACCGATGGATGGGTGAGTAAAAACATCAATCGAGTATTCTCGACCCGCACGAGTCTCTTCTTAAGTAAATTTAATACCTCTCCAAATTTCGTCACTACTTTCGTTTTCTTCTTTACACTATGGGGCGCATGGATGGTCGCCACGGGAGAGTATCTATACATCGCCTTAGGCGGATTGATATTCCAAATAGCGTCTATTTTGGATGGTTGTGATGGGGAATTGGCTCGGTTAACCTACAAAGGATCTCGTTTTGGAGCTTGGTATGATACCATCACCGATAATATAAGATATGTGGTCTTTTTAACAGCGCTTGGCATTGGTGCTTATACTGCCACAGGTAATGATATTTACTTTTACTGTTCTATCGTTTTAGCAGTATTTGCTGCTTATACAGCCTTTATCATGGGCAGGTTTGTCTGGCAAAATGGCGGGCCTTTAACCAATTTGGAAGTAACCAAGCAGGTTGATGAAAACGTCAATAACAGTGAAGGCATCTTCTCAAAAATAGTCAAGAACCTAAGAGGAATTGAAAAGCAAGATGTATCGGCTTTTATGGCGTTCATCCTGTGTATTATAGGCCTTTATAAAGTTATGTTTTGGATCGCGTTTGTAGGGGTGATTATTGCTGCTTTTGCGGTAACTAAATCAATTAATGCAGCGAAAAAGAGAGCTAAAGGAGTTGTCGCTGATGCATAGTTAAATGCGATTATGAACACGGAGGCACAGAGCTCACGGAGTTATTATTCTCAGTGTGCTCCGTGCCTCCGTGTTCGAATATCATCTAGCACTCGCTCACTAAATCTCTGTGCCTCCGTGTCTCTGTGTTCAATATCTAAGTCATTTGTGCTCAGTAAAACTCGGTAACTCCCTACTTAAGCATTCGCACATTCATTTTTATATCCGTCAAAGGACGATCTTTTGTAGCTCCTTCTTTTCCAGCCGTCACATTCGTGATTAAATCAATCACTTCAAATCCTTCCACGATCTCTGCAAACACCGTATAGTCCCCATCTAAAAACGGGTATCCGCCCTTTACTTTGTAGTACGCTCTTTGAAATGGAGTGAATTTTCTATTGGCATTTTCTAAACCATCCAACTGTGAATCATTGTGTTTGTAGCCGGCTACGACAAAGAATTGACAAGCACTAGAGGCTCTGCTTGGATTGGAACTATCAGGTAAACGAGCGGCTGCAATGGCACCTTTTTTATGGTAATGATTAGGTAAAATTTCAGCTGGGATGGTTCCGCATTGATCTACGCTTAAGCCTTGTGTTGGCGTGGCATTTTTGGAAATTGGATTTCCTCCTTGTGCCATAAAATAGGGCTGTACTCGATGGAATAAGGTACCATTATAGTTACCTGCCTTGACTTGTTTAATAAAGTTATCTCGATGTTTTGGCGTATCGTTGTACAATTTTATCACCATCGTACCAAACTCCGTGTCAATCGCTGCCATCCGTTCTTTTTGTTGTCCATAAGCAGACGAACTTACGATTAAGCAAATTAAGAAAGTACAAAATGTAAGTAAGCTCTTCATCTTGAAATTTAAGTTTTAAAGTTAAAAAATAATATGTCGAAAATAATACGGCAGGTAAGAATATAATTTGAAGTAGGATCAAATCTAACTACTTCATTTTCCATATGTTCTTGCACCTAGGAAGTAGAAATTTTTGACATGCTGACAAATAAGATTCTGATGTAGAATCTTACCTTATTAATAGACGAATTATGAGAAGAAAAGGTCTATTAAATAGATCGTTTTTTAGCAATTTAACTTTTTTTTAAACAACTTTAATATAAATAGAGTACTTGTTATCGATTTATAGAGGTTATACTGGCAGTAGTTATTTTATTTCTAATAGAACAAATTTTATTTATACTTTTGTTAGATTGCAGTTTTTCCAAACAAAAGTCGAAAAGTAACATTATATGAGAATTAGCTATTATTTATTCCTATTTTTCGTAATTATAGCTTACAGTAATTGCACTTCTGATTCTGCAGTGAATGCAAAGAAACCAGCAAGTATCGAAGGGCATTGGGAGTTAGTGGAAGCCTATAGAAGTGGTCGGAAAACGGAATCTTTGGGAGGGACTTATTTTACCTTTACTAGCGACAAAATGAGCACAAATTTACCGATTAATGGTGCCATTGATAGCCCTTATAAGAATCAAGATAATATCATTACACAGACGATCGTAAATGATATTAAAATAGATTACACGATACAAGATCTAACAGCGGATAACCTACGCTTAAATACCAAACTTAGAGGGGTTGATTTTTCTTTTTTATTAGAACGGAAAGAGAAATAGTGTTGGATTTTGACAGCTCTGTTTAGCTATTTTGCTTGGCATCCTTTTAAGTTTGGACAGTTGTGTGAAAGTCGAATTTAGATTCGACTATCGCAAAAGCAAAAAGTGTCCAAGTATAGAAGTATACCCATTTTGCTGAACCAACAAGACAAGAAACAAAATATGAAGTATACAAAACAAACATTTCTATTACTAGCATTGATTATACTACAGATGAATCTCTTTGCCCAAAGGGATTTTTCAAAAGTAGAAATATCCATAGAACAGGTAACAGAGAACATCTATGTTCTATTTGGAAGTGGCGGTAATATAGGAATACTGGCTGGTGAGGATGGCGTCATCATGATTGACGATCAGTATGCGCCATTGAGCGAAAAGATAGAGGTCGCTATACAAACAATCTCGGATCATCCTGTGAAATATTTATTGAATACGCATTGGCATGGAGATCATACAGGCGGTAATGCTAATTTTGGTGGCAAAGGCGCAACGATTATAGCACATGAAAATGTAAGAGCCCGCTTAAGTAAAGATCAAAACATGAAAGCGTTTAATAGGACCGTAAAAGCTGCGCCAAAAGCTGCTTGGCCGGTGTTGACCTTTTCTGATAAAATGAGTTTGCATGTCAATGGAGAAGACCTTATAGCGATACATGTACACAATGCCCATACTGATGGTGATGCGCTCATGTACTTTCCCAATAGCAATGTGATCCATATGGGCGATACTTATTTTAATGGTCGATTTCCTTATATAGATTTGAGTTCAGGTGGCTCCGTAGATGGTTTGGTTGAAGCAGTGAATAAAGCTTTATTTCTTATTGACGATAATACAAAAATTATCCCTGGACATGGGACACTTTCTAATAAAAAAGAACTGACTGCCTATAGAGATACCATTATAAAGATAAGTACAAAAGTGAAGGAAGCAGTTGCGGTGGGGAAGACTATTGAAGAAATTAAAGCGGCTAATTTTACGGAAGGATTTGAGGATTGGGGAACTGGCTTTATTTCTAGCGAACGGTTTATTGATATTTTATATACGGATTATAGTCGCTAAAAAAATATTAGTAGAAGGCTTGGCGGCGAAGCCGCCAAGCCCACTACTTTGGCGGATCGCGAAGCGAGCCGCCTTATATTAGGCCTGCATAGCAGGATAAGATATATCAAAATGCAATCCATCTTCAATTAATCGATTGTACCGTTCCGAATCAAAGCTATAAAGCTTTGCGGGGCGATGGGCCACTCCTTCTTGACTCTCCTGTAAATCAATTAAAATCTTCATGGACAAGATCTTTTTCCGGAAATTCCGCTTGTCCAATTGATGTTGTAGTACCGACTCGTATAGTTGCTTTAATTCTGTTAGGGTAAATTTATTGGGGAGTAATTCAAACCCAATTGGCTGTGTTTTTACCTTTACCTTCAGCCGATCAATGCAAGCTATGAGAATGTCTTTATGATCAAAAGCCAAGGGTGTTTTAAGCACATCCGATACCTTAAACCAAGTAGCCTTCTTGGCAATGAAAGCTGGTTTAATTTCAAAATCATTTATATTAATAAGGGAATAGTAGGCTACGGTCATCACTCGACCCATAGGATGCCGACTCGCTTTTCCAAAGGTTTTTACTTGTTCTAGATATACTGATTTCAAACCTGTTAGCTCTTCTAAAATCCGTCCAGCCGCACTAGTCAAATCCTCTTCCTGTTTTACGAAATGGCCTGGTAGCGCCCAGTCATCCATATAAGGTATTTCTCCTCTTTTCATTAACAAGACCTTTAAATCCTGCCCATCAAACCCAAATATGACATTATCAACAGTAATAGCGAATTGAAAAAATGAATTGAAATCTGTAGTCATTCTCGCGGAAATTTCCTTTTGCAGTTGGGGTTTTTACCCAATTTAGCTGATTAAATAGTAATCAATTGCAAAATAAGAAGAATTGTAGGAAGGACAAAAGTTTCTGAAGAATACTTAGTGTACACTGTACGCATTCTTTATAAAGCCGCTTTTATGGTCGGTTTTTACCATAATTTGGGAATCTATTGTACATTGGTAATTCTTTTAAGAACAGAGAAGGGAGAGCAGACCAGCCCGACTGCCGTCAGGCGGGCAGGGAATAGAGACTGTATTCGTTTAAAACTGTCAAGAATTCGTTTTTTGACCAATTATCTGGATTTAGTATGGTGGGTAATATGTTTAAAGTATCATCATTCCCAGAAATCCAGATGACAGCCACTTTATAAGTTTCTGCCATCAACGAGTCCGTCTCTTACACCATGCACAAATTTCAACAACAAAACCAAAAAGCTATCCAAGTACGAAAATTACAACTCAAAAACTATATCGGCTTTGGCTTAGGAGACTTAGCCTTTAACCTATTTTTTCAAGGAGTCACCTTGTTTTTGCTCTTTTTCTATACTGATATATTGGGCATTGAAGCTAGTATAGCTGGTACCATATTTTTGGTAGCAACTATTTGGGATGCCATCTCTGACCCGATTGTTGGATGGATTGCCAGTAATACCCGTAGTCGATGGGGTAGATATAGAGGCTATTTATTGTGGATTCCCATTCCTTTAGGTATTAGCTATGTACTGCTATTTTATCAACCCAACCTAACTGGATGGGCGCTAATCGCTTGGGTGGGCTTTTTACAAATTCTATTCCGAACGAACTTTACTTTAGCCAATATTCCTTATTCTTCTTTGTCGTCAGAGATGACTTTCGATCCTGCGGAACGAAGTCAGTTGGCGATGTATCGAATGTTCTTGGGTTATGCTGGTGCATTGATTGTGTCAGTTGGTACAGGTGTGCTGATGAGTAAAATGGGCTGGTTATCCGAGGAAGATGGTTATTTGCGGGTGGCAATTGTTGCAGCGATTGTTGCAGCTATCTTATTTTTCATCTGCTTTAAAAACACTTTTGAGTTGCCTCAAAAAAGCCATCAAAGTAACTTGAAACTGAAAGATGCTTTGGCTATGATTCGTCAGAATCCTCCTTTTTGGAAACTGAATCTTTTTGTAGTCGTCGGAATGGCGGGCGTTGTATTTTTATACCAATCTTTAGCGTATTATTTCAAATACAATTTGAGGAATGAAGCAGCATTAGGTTCGGGTATGTTATACCTCTTTATCGTCCTTATGTTAGCTTTACCCTTTTGGCTAAAATTAACGACGATCTTAGGTAAACCGAAAACTTTAATGTTGGGTTGTGCAGTCTTGATGATCGGCAGCTTAGGTTTTTATTTTCATACGCTTACTAATGCTTCCATCACTTTGACCTATATTTACTTAGCTATTTTGGGTTGTGGTATTGGCTGTATGGGATTCTCTTTTTGGGCAATGCTTCCAGATACAGTAGAATATGGAGAGTGGAAAACAGGGGTGCGAGCGGAGGCCATCATCTTTGGTTTTGGCTTGTTTTTTTTAAAAATTGGATTAGGGCTTGGCTCTTTTGTGTTAGGTTTATTGCTGAATTATTTTGGGTAT
>CALJIY010000103.1 GCA_937973945.1 uncultured Saprospiraceae bacterium
AAAAGACCATCCCGTAATCCCATTTTCAAAACTTCCATTTTGAATCCAATTATTGGCACAATCCCAAAATTCCGCTTTCTCCAAACTAGGAAAAGCCTCCTCCAGCTCTTGCTCGATAGGCTCAATTTTGATGGTAGAATCTCGTTCCATTCCAAGGGCGACTCCGTACCAGCCAATTAATAGTAATAGAATTACTTTCCACTTCCCTGGTGAAAAGCCATTAAAGTTAGGAATGGCTTTCAAAAGACATGCAGTAGTAGTAGACATAGATTTAAAATTGTAAAGGTGTAGTTCGATAAACGTTTGTTTAATTCAACACCAGGATACAATCATCTTAAAGGGGAGAAATGAGAGATGCTAAGTAGGGAGGTATTCATGACAATCAATCATAAATTACCGAGAATCAATCTAAATGATGATCCTAATTAATTTCAAAAAAAAATAAAATGGGGAATGAAAAAGGGAGTTTTTTTATTAAGGGGAAGGACTGGGTGAGGGAAAACGATATAGAATATCAATAGCTTTAATTCAAAAACCAAGCCATTGCATTTTATTATTATTTATTTGAATTTTAACTTATTATGATTTCAACTTACTTAATGACTTGAATCAGATGTAACTGTCATTAAGACGAAATATTTTATTTTCGTTACTTTCTGCTAAAACATTTATTACAATATAATATGTGTAATAATTACCAATAACAATGTTGATTGTAGTTAATTAAGATGGGATGAACTTAGGTGTGTAATATAAGACTTGTTATATTAAAAATAACAAGTCTATAATTATTTTATACTAATACGAGTAAAACAAAATTAAGGGATTATATCCATCAAGTAAAGTAATATATTGATCTTATACGACATTTTAAGTTATCTTTAAATATTAGCAACAGATACTATCTTTACTAGAATAGTTACCAATAAAGAATACCTATCCTTGCATTTATATTTAAAAAATAAAAATTCTTCCTAACACTATACACCGAGGTAATTTTCTGGACGAATTGCTTTTAATTCTAATTTAATAGCGTCTGAAACAGCTAAGCCATCTATAAATTCTTTAATATCAGTCTCCGTTACTACTGGTTTGCCTCTTGTCAATTCTTTCAATGCTTCATAGGGTTTAGGAAAGCCTTCTCTTCTCAATACATTTTGAATGGCTTCTGCAACCACCATCCAATTCTTTTCTAAATCTTCTGCTAATTTCGGTGCATTCAATAATAACTTTGCCAATCCTTTTTGAATCGATTTAAAGGCTATAATGGTATGTCCATACGGTACACCTACATTTCTTAATACCGTACTATCTGTCAAATCTCTTTGTAATCTAGAGATTGGTAATTTGTTGGCTAAATGAGCAAATATCGCATTTGCGATACCTAAATTACCTTCTGCGTTTTCAAAATCTATCGGATTTACTTTATGGGGCATTGCCGAAGATCCAACTTCTCCTTTGACTACTTTTTGTTTAAAATAATCCATGGAAACATAGGTCCATATATCTCTCGCTAAATCTATTAGGATCGTATTAATTCGACTAATTCCCTGAAATAAGGCTGCTTCACTATCGTAATGCGCAATTTGCGTGGTGTATTGTGAACGATATAAACCTAATTTACTTTCTACAAATTGATCTCCAAAACTTGGCCAATCTATATCTGGATAAGCTACGTGATGGGCATTGTAATTTCCTGTCGCACCACCAAACTTTGCCTCATAAGGAACTTGCTCCAATAAAGCCTTCTGTGTTTTCAATCGCTCTATAAAGACGAGCATTTCTTTTCCTAAACGGGTAGGAGAGGCTGGCTGTCCATGTGTCCGAGCTAACATTGGAATATCCAACCATTCTTTAGCTAAGCTATATAGTTGGTCTATCACATCTGCCAACAAAGGATAATACACTTTCTCCATTGCCAGTTTTATCATCAACGGATTAGCCGTATTATTAATATCTTGAGAGGTCAGTCCAAAATGTATAAACTCTTTGACCTGCGATAAGCCGATGGTATCAAATTGTTCTTTCAAAAAATATTCTACCGCCTTTACATCATGATTCGTTACTCGCTCTATTGCCTTTATCTGTTCGGCTTCTTCTACGCCAAAGTTGGCTACTATTTTGTCTAGTTTATCAAAATAAGATTCATCTACTGCTTTTAGTTGTGGCAGTGGAATTTGGCAAAGCGCTTTAAAGTATTCTACTTCTACCAAGACTCTATACTTAATCAAAGCGAATTCTGAGAAATATTCTTGTAGTTCTTTGGTCTTTGCTGCGTAGCGACCGTCAATTGGGGAAATAGCTGTTAACATGTATTTTTTTTGTAGAAGTCAGAGGTCAGATCGTTCTGGTTAGCTTCGCTAACGGAACTGTCAGAGGTCAGATTTATGATGTTGACAGCATAGCTATCTGACTTCTAATTGTCTTAAAGCATTAAGTTTCTATGTGACCTATGTACCTATGTGGTTAATAACTTTCTTATGTGCTTAATAATTCTCTAGATATTCCAAATACTCTACGCTGGGTCAATCTTTCCACGTAGTCCTAATTCAATAACTTCAAGGTCTTTTAATACCCCCGCATCAATCGTAAATCGGATGATGGTACGCATTTGATGGATGCCATGATGCCCACAAGCGCCTGGGTTAATGTGGATGAAATTATATTTCTTATCGGGCATTACTTTTAGAATATGAGAATGCCCACAGATAAATAGTTTTGGTGGGTTCGTTTCAAATACTTCCCGAACTCTTTTATTATATCTACCGGGGTAGCCTCCGATATGGGTTATCCATACATCCATGCCTTCACAGTCAAAGCGCCAATTGAGTGGATATTCTGCTTTTACATCTTTGTCATCGATGTTGCCATAGACCGCTTTGAGTGGTTTAAAGGCCTCTAATTCCTTTACTACTTCTACCTTACCTATATCGCCTGCATGCCATATTTCATCACATTCTTCAAAGTATTTAAAAATACTCTTATCTAAATAACTATGGGTATCAGATAATAAGCCAATTCTTTTCATAATTTTTTTTTAGAATAGAGAACAGAGATGAGAGAGTAGAGATGTATTTCGGTTAAAAACCAAAGAAATTTTGTCTATTTTTAAACGAAATCAATCTCTATTCTCTGCTCTCTACTCTCTGTTCTGTTTGAATGCACTACACAAAATTCCCGTTGCAACGGCTGCATTTAAGGACTCTGCCCCGCCTTCCTTTGCTTTTGGTATGGTCACTTGATGATCTGATAGTGCTACCACAGCATCAGAAATACCATTACCTTCATTCCCAATCACTAAGATTCCTGTTTTTTGAGGTGGAAGACTAAATATATTGGTTCCACCTAGTACGGCGGCAAATATAGGTAAATTGGGAGATTCCTGTTTTATTTCTGTAATATCTTTGACCAAGCAGCGAACGCGCAAAAATGCCCCCATAGAAGATTGTATGACCTTGGGATTATACAACTCCACACAAGAGGCGGAACAAAAGACATAAGGAATGGCAAACCAATCAGCTATTCTTAAAATACTCCCCATATTTCCAGGATCTTGGATGCCATCTAGATAGATTGTTAAATTGTTGTTAACCAATGAGCTATCTATGGTATAAGTTGGTATCTTACAAATACAAAGTACTTTATTGGGTGTTTTTAGCTTGGATATTCTTTCCAACTCCTTTGTAGTAATAGCTTGTGTAATAGTGCTAAACGGTTGCAGCACAGACTTGTTATTCGCAATCCATTCTGGCAATGCATATATTCCCTCAATGGCTATTGAGGAGCTTTGGATAATTTCCGATGCCATTTTCTCCCCCTCCACAATAAAATTTCTATACTTTTGCCGAAATTTCTTTTGCTGCAAAGATTGAATGTATTTGATTGTATTTCTTGAAAGCACAGGTTAATGATGAAGTTGCTGAAAAATGAAGAGATATTTTTTAGAAGTCAGAGGTCAGATCGTTTTAGTTAGCTTACGCTAACGAAACTGTCAGATGTCAGATGTATGATGTTGACCACGTTACGCTGTCAACATCATAAATCTGACAGCGCAGCGTTCTGACCTCTGACAGCGTAGCGTTCTGACTTCTTCTCATAAATTTATAAATGAATCACGAAAGTAACATAAAAAATACTTTTTTAGGCAACTGTTGCCTATTGCTATGTATGCTATGGCTTTCGTCCTGTGGTACCACCAAGTATTTACAAGAAGATCAAACTTTCTTGAAGGAGAATAATGTCAA
>CALJIY010000104.1 GCA_937973945.1 uncultured Saprospiraceae bacterium
AATATGAAGATTTACGGAAATCCATAGTAGAAAGATACCTCCAAATTGCTCAAAGTTGCCAACTATGGTCTTATGACTTATATTTTGTTAAAAAGTAATTATTATTTACTTCATACTCTTATAATTACTCTCGTAATAATTTTCGAATATATCGTTTAATAAAAACATTAATATTACGAATATTAATTAAAAATATCTGCAATAATAAGAAAATCAATTGATTATAATCTTACTTAACAATTTGCACCCATCTATTTAGGCGAATATAATAATCTTATTTAAAGTTAAAAAAAAAAAACCCTTTTTTCTATTTACGGATAACTCATTGATTATCAATATATAATAAAAATAAAAATAAAGTGCTTAGCTAATTTTTGACAATAAATATGCGTATATCTAAAATTTGTATAAATTGTCAATCACTTCACTCGATCAGGATTGTCATTTATAAACCCTTTCCACCCACCTTTTTTCGTGATTTTTCCTAAAACACTAGTAGATTGGTAATAATGACAAATAGCTGCTGCAATAGCATCTGTTGAATCGAAAGTAGCTTGTTCAATTTTTGTATCGAGTATTTTCTCAATCATTGCAGCAACCTGTTCTTTAGAGGCGTTTCCACTACCTGTAACCGATTGTTTTATTCGTTTTGGTGCATATTCTGACACCTCCACATTTTTTGTCATAGCTGCTGCGATCGTTACTCCTTGAGCACGACCTAATTTCAACATTGATTGTACATTCTTACCAAAGAAAGGTGCTTCAACGGCCATTTCTTTGGGCTCATGAATATCTATCAATTGTTGAATGCGTTCAAATATTTTTTTTAGTTTGAGTTGATGACTGGAGAGATGGCCCAATTTCACAAGGCCATGTTCGACGAGGTATAATTTTTTCTTTCGCACCTCAATTATTGCATAGCCCAGTATGTTGGTGCCTGGATCAATGCCAATTAATTTGTAGGATGGATTAGTCAGAATCTTGGTAGGTAATAGGTAGGAAGTAAGAAGTAAGAAGTAAAAGGTAAGAAGTAGTAGGAAGTGACCTATTACTTATTACCTTTTACTTCTTACCTACTACTTCTTACTTTGAAGTTGTTTAAGAATGTATTCTGCAATTAGTTGTAAGTGCTTGATTCTTAGGACGAAGCTCTTTTTTATTTTCGTAGCCTTAGCTACGGGAATCAAAAAAGCTGAAGTATCTAGGGATCAATGACTTGCAAATAATGCATCAATTCATTTTTAAACAACTTCTTTGTTTAAAAACTAAAGCCTAAAGATAATTGTATAGAATAATTTTGATCTTTATCTGATCTCACACCATTAGCTCTGCTGACCTTGGATACATCATAACCACTATCGTTATTCGTAACGTCAAGTAGACCATAATTAAGTCTCGCCCCTAAATAGAGTGTACTATTCCAGAAATAGTTGATGCCGCCAACAAGACCTACATCTAATAAGTTAAATACTCTATCGGATGAAAGACTCTGAGGATTATCGGAAAACAAATAATAGGCATTTAGTATTTTTGGAACATTAATCATTTGACCATCTACATTTAAAGCAACTAGATCTTCTGGTAAAAAACTGGTTCGACCCGATATATCATCTCTACCATACCTATGATCTAATACCCCATTGTACACTCCCGTAGATGCGCCTACTGAGGTAATACCATCTATTTCAACTTCGCCATTCCCTGTTGAAGAAATTAATAAGCTTAGACTTACGCCTCCTTCAAATTCAAATTTACCCAATCGACCATAAGCCATTACGGGAATATCTAGGTAAGAAGTAGAAATATCTATATCTATTCTTTGATCTCCTGTTAATAATACGGAAGAACCTGTCTCTGTAGGCAAAATTTGGTACCCTGGCCCGGTAAAGTTATATTTCGTTCCTTTTTGATTATATAGTAACTCTGCTTTGATGCCGCTTAAATCTGTAAAAGCATAACCAAATATAGCTCCTACCATAAATCCTCCAGTGGTACTATTGGATTCTAATTCCATTCCATTACTTTCTTCCGATGGGCCGTTAAATTTTGAAATTGTTAATCCTGTTTTAAAACCAAATTTCAACCCTTGAGCGAATGTTGTATTTGTCAAACAAAACACTAGAACTATAAACAGTATCTTTCTCATTTCTATATACTTTAATCAGTCTTTGTTGTAGGAAGTTATAACACCTATAGTTAGTCTTCCTCTATGTCTGTAGATTCCGAGTCACCTTCTTTTGGTTCTTCTGTATCCACTATATTTTCGTCAGCAGCATTCTCTGTGTCAGGAGATGGTGTAGTTTCATCTCCACCTTCTTGAGTTTCGTCCCCTTCTTCATTTTCTGTAGCTGTTTCTTCTGATTTGGCCACTATTGTTATATCTGAGATCTCATCTCCATCATCCACTTTAATGACTTTCACTCCTTGGGTAGCTCTCCCCATCACCCTTAAGTCTGCTACATCTATTCTGATAATGACCCCTTCTTTTGTAGTAATCATTAAATCATCCTCTTCACTAACATATTTGATCGTGGATAAATACCCTGTTTTATCTGTAACACTCATTGTTTTGACTCCCTTTCCACCTCTATTCGTTATTCTATAGTCATCTAAAGAGGATCTTTTACCAGAGCCTTTTTCAGATACAACTAATACCGTTGATTCTTTATCATTTGGATCAACGCTAATCATACCCACTACTTCATCGGTTTCTTGATCGGCTAAGGTAATTCCTCTAACACCAGAGGCCGTTCTACCCATTGGTCGAACTTTTGCTTCTGGGAAACGGATTGCTCGACCACTTTTAATCGCCATCAAGATCTCGTTATTACCATTCGTTAGCTTAGCAGATAATAATTGATCTCCTTCTTTTATAGAAATAGCAATAATACCATTACTTCGTCTTCTAGAAAAAGCGCTGACTGCTGTCTTTTTGATATTTCCCTTCTTCGTACAGAAGATAATATAGTTATTGTTGAGGTATTCCTCATCTGTCAAATCTTCTATCATCACATACGCCTTCACCTTATCATCCTTAGGTAAGGCAATAATATTCTGAAGGACTCTACCACTAGATGTTTTACCTGCTTCTGGAATCTCGTACACTCGTAACCAATGACAAATACCTTTTTCTGTAAATAATAAAAGGTAGTTATGTGTACTAGCTGTAAATAAATGCTCTACATAATCTGTGTTTCTTGTCTTTGCCCCTCTTGATCCTCTACCTCCTCTTCCTTGTGTTCGATACTCAGATGCTGCCGTTCTTTTGATATACCCTAAATTAGAAATGGTGATGACCACATCCTCATTTTTAATCATATCTTCTATACTGATCTCTCCGTCAGAATAGCTGATCTCTGTTCTTCGCTCATCTCCAAAATCTTCCTTGGCAGTCAGTAATTCTCTCTTGACAATATCTTTTTGCATTTCAATACTGCCCAAGATTTCCTTGTACCCTGCAATTTCTTTTAACACCTCTGCGTACTCTGCCCGTACTTTATCTATTTCTAGTCCTGTCAACTTTTGAAGTCGCATTTCTAGAATCGCTTTAGCTTGAATCTCACTTAATTTAAACTGAGACATCAGGCCATCTTTTGCCTCTACTACTGTTTTGGAAGCTCTAATCAAAGCAATTACTGCATCAAGATTATCCAATGCAATGATTAATCCTTCTAAAATATGGGCGCGTTTTTCCGCTTTATCAAGATCGAATTGTGTTCGACGAACAATTACTTCGATTCTAAATTTGATAAACTCTGTAATGATCTGCTTTAAATTTAATAATTCAGGACGACCATTAACTAGCGCAATATTATTAACTCCATAAGAAGATTGGAGTGGCGTATATTTGAATAATTGGCTCAAAATAACATTGGCCATCGCATCCCGCTTAATCTCTATGACAATTCGCAACCCTTTTCTATCCGACTCATCTCGAATACCACTGATTCCTTTGATTTTTTCCGCATTTACTAAATCCGCTATCTTAACGATTAGATTGGCTTTATTAACTTGGTATGGAATCTCTGTTACTATTATTTTCTCTTTTCCAGAACTATCAGATTCTATATCTGCTTTAGCACGTACCACGACTTTACCTCTACCGGTATGAAATGCTTGTTTTACACCAGACATACCATATAAAATACCCCCAGTAGGAAAATCGGGTGCTTTTATATATTCCATTAACTCATCTATCGTAATTTCTGGATTATCTATCTGAGCAATAATACCGTCAATACATTCGGATAGA
>CALJIY010000105.1 GCA_937973945.1 uncultured Saprospiraceae bacterium
CATAGTACACATAGTCTATGTGCTCTATGTGCCTATGTGTTTAAATAAAATTTTAATTGGTGTTGTATATTTTGTCCAATTACTTAACACAAATATACCTTACACCACCGCAGCCACCGCCTCATCAATCACCTCTTGAGAAATAGTACTAGGACATTGATAATTGGTTAAAGGAATAGTCTCCGTTTCTTTAATTCCCTTAAAGCCAGTTTTGACATCGACCAAATTATGAAAGCCTCTAACTTTTAGAATAGAAGAGGCGATCATTGAGCGATACCCACCTGCACAGTGTATAAAGTAAGGAGCGGTGCGACTCACTCTTCCCATATTCTTATTAATATAATCGAGCGGTAGATTTGTGGCGTTGACCATATGATGCGCTAAAAATTCTGTTGGTTTTCTAACATCTAAAACGCTTCTATTGGATTCTGTTGTAAGACGTTTAGAGAATTCAGCAGGGGAAATAGATTCGACTTGATCTGTTTCTTTAGTCGCTTTTATCCATGCATCCATGCCGCCTTCCAAATAGCCCAAGGTATTATCGTATCCAACTCTAGCCAATCTAGTAATGGTTTCTTCCTCTTTTCCTTTGGGTGCAATAATCAAAATATTTTGCTTGATATCTGGAATCAAGGCACCAACCCATGGAGCAAACCCTCCATGCAGACCAATGAATATAGATCCGGGAATATGCGCTTGCGCAAAATCATCTTGATGTCTAACATCTAAAATTAAGGCTTCTTCCGTATTGGCAATGCTTTCAAATTCGCTAGGTGACAAAGGAACTAAACCTCTTTCCATTACCGTATCAATACTTTCATATCCCTTTTTATTCATCGCCACATTTTTGGCAAAATAATCAGGTGGCGGTAATAAGCCATCTGTTACTTCGGCAATAAATTCGGCCTTCGTCATATCTGCTCTTAGCGCATAATTCATTTCCTTCTGGTTACCCAAGGTATCCACGGTCTCCTTCATCATGTTTTTGCCACAAGCAGACCCTGCGCCATGTGCTGGATAAACGATCACATCATTTGCTAAAGGCATGATTTTATTTCTTAAACTATCGAATAAAAATCCTGCTAAATCTTCTATAGTCAAGTCTCCAGATTTTTGTGCTAAATCTGGTCGTCCAACATCTCCTAGAAATAAAGTATCTCCTGAAAAGATTGCGTGGTCTTTGCCATTTGCATCGCTCAGTAAATAAGTGGTACTCTCCATAGTATGTCCAGGAGTATGTAAGACTTTTATGGTCAAATCTCCTACTTGAAATACTTGATTATCTGTAGCAATAATACTGTCAAACGTTGTTTTGGCACTTGGTCCATAAACGATTGGCGCCCCTGTTTTTTCAGATAAGGTCACATGCCCACTTACAAAATCAGCGTGAAAATGGGTTTCAAAAATATATTTCAATTTTACGCCATCCTCTTTCATTTTATCTAAATACGGCTGTACTTCTCTTAATGGGTCGATAATAGCCGCTTCTCCATTTGAAGTGATGTAATAAGCTCCTTGAGCCAAACATCCTGTATAAATTTGTTCTATTTTCATGACTATTTATTTTAATTGTTGTTCGTGATTTCTCTTTAATAAAAGTTTTCTAAAATTAAATGTTGTTCTTTTTGCATCGGCAAAAAAGAACCAAAAACCCTAGACAAAAATAATCCCTCCGGTATTTTTGTCGGGCCTCCCGCTTAGATGTTGACTGAGCGGAACTTGTTCTAAATTTTTAAATTACTTATTTTGCAAAGTAGTGATTACGTCGTAAACTAAGTTTTTAAATTTTGTTTAAATCCTGCATGGACAACGTCTGGGCGGGTGGCCTGTCCAAAAACTGTTTGAGCGGAGCGAGTTTTTTTGGACTAGCTTTTTTGCTTCTTTTTCAGCAATGGAAAAAGAAGAGTCAACATCAAATATGTAAGCTACTTAGTTTACAGAATACTTACTTATTCTTCAATAAAGCTTTTACTTCCGAAAGACCGCCACCATTGTACACTTCTTCGATACCCTGTTCTTTAAGATACTGCATCGCCTGTCCACTTCTATTTCCACTTCGACAGTAAACAATGATTGGCTTAGACATTTGGTGAAATTCAGCTACTCGATTTTTAATGCTTCCAAGCGGAATATTGATCGCCCCTTTCGCCTTTCCTAGAATCGTTTCGAAAGGTTGTCGAACATCTACCAAGGTCCTGTTTTCTTGATTGATAATATTTTGTAAGTCCATATTATGATGGTTTTAATTGAATGATTTTGATTGACTACTACAAAGATATAAGTATTGGAAAGTTATATCCGTGATGTGCATCACATGGGGTGATTTTTTTTAGGCTTGGGCACTAAGTAACGTCTAAACTTAAACATTAGTCTGTAAAATATAATCTTCCAATACAGGATGACCATTTTTCTTTTTATCAAGATAATCGACCGCCTCTTGGACACTCATGAAAAAATGTTGAGTTCCAATTTTGTCTAAAAGATGAGATCTCTCTAAGGCATCTCGGACAGGTCCTTTTACACCTGTAAATAGAATCGTTACTTCTTTTTCTTTAAAATCAATTACCAATTCTTCTAGCATGTGGGCAGCACTACTATCTATATTATTGATGCTATCAAAATTTAGGATAATGTTTTTTAAATCAGTTCCTTTTTTTGCAGCAAGAGCCTGTACCTGTTCCTTAAAGAAGCTGGAGTTTGCAAAATAGAGTTGCGCATCAAAGCGAATAATTAAGCTGTCTTTTTGTTGTTCTACCTCCTTAAACCGTTCTATATTTCTATAGAAATGGGTATTAGGTACTTTCCCTAATTCTGCAATATGTGGTCGAGTGGTTCTGAAAATAATCATGGCTAAAGACAGGATCACCCCCAGTCCAATGCCTTCTTCAATACCTAATGCTAAAGTGCCAATAAACGTAACGGCCAACATCCAAAAATCGGATCGGTTCGCCTGCCATAAATGTTTGGCTTCTTTAAAATCTATTAATCCAAAAACAGCTACCATAATGACAGAAGCTAAAATGGCTTGAGGTAGATAATAGAATAAGGGCGTCAGAAATAGTAAAGTTAGTACAATTAAAGCTGCACTAATAATGGAAGACATTCCCGTTTTTGCGCCTGCTTGGTCATTGACTGCTGTTCGAGAAAAACCACCAGTAACAGGATAAGATTGTAAAAAAGAGCCCCCAATATTTGCTAGACCTAAAGCAATCAATTCTTGGTTAGCCACTATTTCATAGTCTTTATGCTTGGCTTGAATAGACTTAGCAACTGCAATACTTTCCATAAAACTGACCAATGCAATCGCCATAGCTACAGGGAATAATGCTTGTAACGTAGCTATATTGAAATCGGGCATAGAAAAGGAAGGCAAGCCGCTTGGCACCTCTCCAACTATTTTTACGCCTTGTTCGGTTAATCCGAATAGCAGGACGACTAAAATACCAAAAACAACTGCCACTAATTGGCTTGGAATAGCCGCACTTATTTTTTTGATGCCCTTAATTAGAAAAATACCACCTATTCCGATAGCAAAAGTTATCCAATTGATGTTCCCAAATTGCTCTACTGCTTGAATGATAATTTCATGTACGTAATTGGTTCTTGTCATAGAAACACCTAGTAAGTGCTTAAGTTGACTTAAACCTATGATTAAAGCGGCGGCTGAAGTGAATCCACTAATGACCGGATGAGATAAGAAGTTAACTAAGAAGCCTAACCTGAAAACCCCTAATAAAAACTGGATCATCCCCACCATAAATGCCAGGGTAATTGCCAATAGGATATACAATTCTGTTCCGCCATCTGCTAAAGTACCGATACCTGCTGCTGTCAGTAAGGAAACCATCGCCACTGGGCCGACGGCTAACTGTCGAGAAGTACCCAACAAAGCATAAATGATCAGGGGAATAGTAGCCGCATATAAACCATAGATGGGGGGTAAGCCAGCAATCATTGCATAAGCCATCCCTTGCGGAATCAACATGACGCCGACTGTCAACCCTGCCGATAAATCTCCTTTAAATGCTTCTTTGTTATAAGTACTTAACCAATCGAATGCTGGTATAATTTGTTTGATATTCATTGTTCCTCTGTAATGCGGATTGTTAATCCGCAGATTCAATTTTTTAGGGCGGATTAACAATCCGCTTTACTAGTTATTAGTGCGGTAATCTCGGTCTTAATATTCCATAAACATAAGTCCCAAATACTGCACTAATAATGACTAAAAGAATGGCCCAAACGCCTTGTCCTAGTAAGGTAAACATCGGACCTGGACAAGCACCTGTCATCGCCCAACCTAATCCAAAGATCGTCCCACCAATCAAATACCGCGGGATACTCATTGTTTTAGGATTGAATTTTATTGCTTCGCCTGCTATCGTCTGGCCATTGAATTTTTTGATGCCTGCTACTAAACTAGCCCCTAGAATGACTGCTGTTCCAATGATGCCATACATATGAAAGCTTTCAAATCGAAACATTTCTTGAATCCGAAACCAGGAAACTGCTTCGGATTTGGTCATGACAATACCGAAGAGAATTCCTACTACTAAATATTTAATGAACTTCATTTTTTTATTTTT
>CALJIY010000106.1 GCA_937973945.1 uncultured Saprospiraceae bacterium
TTCCTCGAAGTAAGCCCAAATTGTAACAATCCATACCTGACTTAATCCCAACATGATCTACTATGGCTATTTTCATCTTTCTTGTTTTACTAGTTAAGTATTTGATTTAAGGAGTA
This sequence comes from uncultured Saprospiraceae bacterium, assembly GCA_937973945.1. Lineage (GTDB taxonomy): Bacteria > Bacteroidota > Bacteroidia > Chitinophagales > Saprospiraceae > JAFMDF01. The sequence continues at coordinate 117 of CALJIY010000106.1, forward strand.
CCAAAAAAGAACCAATATCATAAACCACTCACAATCAACCATTAAAATAAATTTTCTTAAAGAAATTCTTCCCAATTTAGTTCTCATTCCAACTTTGGGAAATTTAAATGCTACCATTTTTATCCAACAAGCACTTAAAAGCAAGAGCAAAGAAAGGAGGCTATTGCCGTTTCCTTATGCATTCCAATGATCTAAGTTTCTGTTAATTAATTTGGCTAAACGTTGCCAGTCTTCTTGATACAACTGGTTTAAATATGACCGACTTTGAGGAAGCAGTATCGGCTTTTTAGATTTATCAAAGAATTTCGATTTTACATAGGTCGTCACGCCAGCAGGTAATAAAGTGGTGACAGTATTCCTAATCCATTTTTGTTTGTACAAATCTCCTACTACGGCATTCCGTGGCGCTAAAAAAGGATTATGCGTGGTTTCTAATGCTGTTTGAAAAGAAGCATCTATTTCTAAAAAATCATAGAGCTCTTGCATAATGGCAGCTACATCGGCTTTCAAATCCTCAAATAAAAAAACTTTTATCTGATTGGGATCGAAATAATCATAGTATTGCTTCACTTGTTCATAATACAAACCCAACTCGATAAACTGCTGGTAGTAGAGGTCCTGTTGTGGGTGATTAGATTTTTGAAATATAATATCCTCAAAAGATAAACGATCAACGAATCCCAGTCGACTATCCATTAAGTAATGAGAAAAACCTCTATCTATAGATTGCCGAAGCACCATCACAATTTTCGCATTCGGATTAAAATCATGAAGTTTCTTCGCTGTTCCAGGATAGAATAAATAAGAGACACTCGCCTCCCCGATTACTTGTTCTGTTGTATGTTCCTGAAACTGATTTTGGTACTGGGCTAAAGTAGATATATGCTCTTCTTTATAGTACAATCCCTGTTCTTTAATTGCCTGATAGGTAAAGTAATTGGTCTCCTTTATCGGAGACATATATACGTCTGGATGATCTTCTAAATAGGCGTATAAAGAGGTGGTCCCAGCCTTGGGCGCACCCACTATAAAAAGATTTGGTTGAATCATTTGCATTTTTTTTTAAGACTAGTTTTAAGTTTACTAAACATTGAAGGTTTTAGTAAACTTATCCACAAGTCGAGTGCATAAAAGAAAAGCGATATAAAAATGTATGATGTACTGTTCCGTAACTGTTAGGATTTGGACTCTGAGAGAAAATCTTACATCATACATCATAAATCAGTCTGATATTGCCTAATTAGCAGATTTATGATGTATGATTTCTGAACTATGATTTCTGATTTTCTTAAAACCAATCACCCTTCACATGCTTTGGGAGAAGTTCTAACGAGTGTGCCGAATAGCTACCTTGTCATTTTATTTAATACGCACCCCTTCTTTAGTCAGTTGAATAAATTGATAGGTATACCCCGTCAAAATAAAGGTTACAAAAGAACTAATAGCAGATACCGCAGAATTAGAAAAAAGGGAGGTCAACATAACGGTGGTAAATAAAGCACAGGAGGTCAGTACCAAATAATTTAATTCATATTGATTAGAAAATAAGAATAGACATAATTGAGTAATCACAATAATCACAAACAATAAGAAAGCTGCCAAACCCACCAATCCTAATTGGGCACCAATACATCCTACAAAACTTTCAGAAACAAAATCTTCATCCGCATGTCTTACGTCGCCCGTATAAGTGGCAGCCATCTGTCCCGTGGAACCCAATCCTCTCCCCGCAGGATATTTAAAAGCGTTCGCAATTCCTTTTGTTAGGCCGTGTAAATGTCGTTGATTATTCGCACTAGAGACATTAAAGCTAGAAGAATGAAAAAGCATAAAATACATCAATGGAATGATAATAGGAATAGCTAATCCTTTAACTAGTCTTAAGAAAAAGAGTAGTACAATTACGATTGGAAATAATAAGCCCCCTCTGGCATTCGTAAACAATAAACCTATTAATAAGAAACCAACTATCAAAATAGTCTTTTTATTTCGCTCCCCGAGTGTCATTAAAGCAGCAATAACGGTCCCAAGAAATCTAGACAAAGAGGTTGCTTCTCCATTGAAGGCCACTAAGCGCCGTACTCGATCTCCATCTTTATAAGTAAAATAATTCGTCGGGAGTCCTGATAAAGGTTCTAATTTAGGGTAAGTTCCCGTCTTGACTTTCGTGTAGTCTATGATGTGAAAAATTTTATTCCAAAAATATTGCGGATAGTTGTATTCTAATAAACCAAAGATCACCTCCATTCCTGATAAGACTACGGCAAAATAGATCATTTGTAAAATGTCTATACCATAATAATACATTAGCCGACCCAACATAAAAAACACATAGATCATCAATAGTTCTCGAAAGGAAGCAATACTAACAAATAGACTAGGAGAACTACCCGTAAATATGGATAAAAAACCATAGCCTAAAAAAAAGAGGTACAACTTATCTATTAAACAGAGTTTGAAAGTTTGAAGGACATAAAAGCCTAATGTTAAAACTAAAATGACTGCATACATATCTTTCATCGCTACTTGTACTTTCACAAAACTACTCCCTAAAAAAGTAGGGGCTAGCATCGTCAAACAGGGTTGAAATAAGACAATAACGAATAAAAATTTTATGGACGTTAAAGGATCTTGCCTAGTCAATAAAATGATAAAGGCAACAAATAAGAGCAGGTAAGCAATCGTTGCTATAGACGCCAATTTAGTACCTCCTAATATGCCTACTATAAAAAAAGGAAAGGAATAGCAAAAAAATGCTAGCACCAAGATTAACATCAAGGCAAGGTATAATTGTTTTCCAAATTCGTATTGATTCGTTCGTTCTACTATGATATTCATTCTTCAATAAGTTCTTTAGTATTGCACTTTTAACTGTGTAAATTAACGCGTACTAGATGTATGTTCTTTTTTCATTGAAAAAAAAGAGCCAAAAATTCTAGTCCAAAAAAAACTCCCTCCGGTCAAACAGTTTTTGGACTAGCCTACCCGCTTAGATGTTGACTACTACATGTTGACAACCACTGTATCTACAGTATTATCCTATGGAGACGCTCTGAAAATCTTTCCATTTTTTACTTAAATCTTGTTGTAACAACTCTTCTAATTGCTGTACCTCTTCTTCAAATAAATTTGTTAAGAAAGCACGATCAATTGGAAATTCAGTCGCACTATTAGCGGCATAAAATTGTTCTTTTACTCCTCTACGAAAAACGCGTAAGCGCTCTTCTCCTAATAATTGAGTTGCTAAAGATTTGGCGAATGGAAGGGAATTGTAAGACTGTTTCATCGCCTTGAACAACCAAGCATTTTTCATAATGCCTGATTTATTTTGATGCTCAATTTTTTCAGATTCAAACGAAACAGGTCGATCTTCAATGAAGCTTAACATTTGTTGATAAAAAAATTGAGGGTTCTGTTTTAAATCTTCAAAAAATACAATTTGAACAGATTTAAAGTTAGCTTGATAGGCTTTTATTGCGGAGGTATATTGACTTAAGCCAACATAATCCCACATAAAATCATAGCCCTTATTTATACGCTCAGGAATAGCGGTAATAGCTTCTTCCAGTTCTAGGGTTTCAAAGCCTTCTCTTCTAAAATGCAAATACCCTGACTTGGTTCGATCTACAGGATTTCTTAGGCAAATAATGATCTTTAGATCTCTTCCGTGTTGATTTAACAATTGAGGGATAACACTTAAATAATAATAGAGATAACAGGTAGATACTTCTGCTGATTGAACTCCAGTGTTATTATTTTTATATAAAGCATGATAAGCTTTTTCGGAGGTTATAATACTACTACCAGGTCGTTGCTGAGGATACTCATATTGCCCTGTTTGGATACGATCTTTCGCAAAATAAAAAGTCTCTTTTTGAGGAATATAATATCTAGTATTGAGCTGGTGGAATATACTAGTCGTCCCTGCTTTGGCCGTACCGACAATCATAAACTTCATAAGCTTTTATAATTTAATAACATTGAATTAAAGGGCATATAAATAGCAAAAAAACCTAATTTCTTTTTGATAAAAAATAAACATCCTGCATTCCAAATAATTAGACTCACAGAATAAGCAATGGCTGCACCTAGTATTCCGAAGATTGGAATTAACAGACAATTAATACTAATACAAACAATAGTAGAAAATAACATAATTCGTCCTACGAGCTTATGGTTCTCCGTCATTTGTAATACATACGCTACAGGTCCTGCAGCCGCATTAATAAATTGCGCAATGACAATAATACGAAGTGGCAGGATACCATTAGCTACAAAATCATCTCCAAATATTTGTAAAATATGAGCGGGAAATAATAGACAAATCAATAGAATAGGCGTAGATGCTAATAGGGTAAATTTAGAGGATGCCAATGCCGTTTTGCGCAAGCCAGAGAGATCATTCACCGCATAACTTTCAGATAACTTAGGAGCCGCAATAGAATTCACCGCACTCAGAGGAATCGCTGTTAACATAGCAATCTTCATAGCTACATCAAAAATACCAACATCATCAATCGTTCCTAACACACCTAATAACAAGGTATTGATTTGCTTAGAAAAAACATTTAAAGAAATGACTAGAAACATTGGGAGGGAAAAAGCCAATAATTGCTTGCTTGGCATCTTTCGTAATAGCCTTGAATTTAGTGTAAATCGAATACCTGCTCTATGCACTAAGTATAAACCTATGAAGGCTGTTAGAACAATAGCATAACAGAAATAAGTGAATACAAAAAAAGGATCTAATGGAAGCGGTAAAGTAGCAACGGCAATAATCGCAAATAAAAAAATAAAAGTACTAGTCACTAAAACCGATGCTTTTATTTTTTTTAAGCCTCTTAGTGTTTCTCCCGTTATAAACACAATCGCAAAAGGGATGATAAAGAAAGCTAACTGTTCTAGGTAAGGGACAAAAGTAGGCTGACTTAAAAGCGTATTGGCTATAAAATTGGCACTACCATAAAGGACAGCTCCCATCAAAGCAGCAGACATACTGACTAACAACAATGATTTTGAATAGGTACTATTAATGAGTTCTGGTGCATCCGTTGCTTGAAATTGAGCAACAAATTTTACTAAGCCAGCATCTAATCCAACTTTAGCTACAATAGCTACTAATTGCAAAATAGTATAGGCTAAAGTAAATAAACCTAAGCCCTCCGATCCAGCTTGCCGAGCAATTAAAACGATTAGTAAAAAATAAAAAAACAAGCCAGAAGACTTAACAAAAAAAGCAACTATACTCCCCTTCAGTAATTCTAGCTGGTTAGTACCTTTTAGCATTTATTATATTTGATATGGGGAAGTAGTTTATCTAAATTGAGTTATCTATTCAAACATTAAAAGTCATTAAATAAAATGGAAGGGTTCACCAATTTTTGCTGTTCAAATAAAGTCGTTGCTTGTTTCAAATTAGTCGTCTTACTTTCGTCTTTTCGGACAACATAGATCGTATTAGTAGCTAATGGATTAATTAAGAACGCATCTGCAACCACATCCACAGGAGGACTATCGATTATGATCACTTCATATTCTTTTTTTAATTTTTCAAAAAGTTGAATTAACCGATGATGCGTTAAAAATTTTGGCACATTAGAAGGAATATTACCAGCAGTAAAAACATGTAGGTTTTCATCTTCCGAGGTCTTTTGAATAAGGGGTGCAATCTCTTGGTCCTGTGCTAAATAATGACTAATGCCAAAAGCATGTTTTGACAGATTCAGTTCCGTGGTAATAGATGGATGTCTCAAATCTAAATCAACTAATAAGGTTTTTTTATTAGTTGATGCAAAACTCATGGCTAAATTAATAGCAACGAATGTTTTTCCTACCTGATGTTGTGCTCCTGTTACTAACACAACCTGAGTAGCATCATTAGCAGGGGAAGTCAAATTAGTCCTAGCCATAAAAAAATCCTCGGTAATCGTATCAGATCGTTCTGGATTTACAACCACTGCTGATTTGGGCGTATAATTAAATAAACGATTTTTCCATTCTATTATCGGTGTTAATAGGGAGACAGGAATAGCATACCCTCCTTGTTTTAACATAGGTCGATAAGGATTAGAGCGAGATTGATTTTTATTGATTACGCCAATGATTGGAATATTGGGGTTAATGGACTTTATTTCAGCAACAGATTCAATAGTTGTTTTAAAAACATCTCGGCCAATAATAATCAAGAAAGGTAAAAACACCCCTGTCATGATTCCACCAATATAAAAAATCGGCGGATTAGGACTCACCGGAAATTTAGAACTCCTAGGCCTATCAATAAATTTACAATTAGGTCCATTAGCAATTAATGCTAGTGCAATTTCTTCTCGCTTTTGTAATAAATAAACATATAGATTTTCTTTTATGTCTTGTTGGCGCTTGGTTTCTAATAGTCCTCTTTCTTTAGCTGGAATTTCTTGCAAACGACCCGTTAATTGATCTAGCTGAATCGTTATAGATGTAATTTCACGTTGGACATCATTGGAATAATTCTCCAGCGTAGAGGCAATAGATGCTCTTAAACTTCGAATATCATCCGTAATAGAAATGATTTTTGGATTACTCGGTTGTCCAACTTTCAATAATTGTTGATGATATAAGACTTGTTCATTATACTGATCCAATAGGCTCATTAAATTAGCGTTAATATGGCTCAAATTGGTCGGAAGTAATTTAAAGTCATCATTTTGGGTATCTATAGATAAGAACATATTCTCAAATATTTCCCATTTGATACTTAGCTCCTTTTTCTTTTTCGTCAGTTTTTGTACTTCATTCGTCATCAGATTGGCATCTGCTCCTGCTTCCGTAACAATGTGATTTTGTCTTTTATATCTTTCGATTTTATGCTCTATAGCATTTAAGTCTTTAACAATTTTTTTTAATCGTTCATCAACGAATTCGAGGGTAGTAACGGCCACCTCATTCTTATCATTTATAGTGCTAATATTATAGCGCTCTACTAAAGTTTTCATAAAATCAATACCCCTTGGCGGCGCTTGATCTTCAATTTTTAATTCCACCATATTGGGGTGTTCTCCTGAACCTACCTTTAGTTTCTTAATATAACTATCTGCCACATAAGTGGCATTTTTGAACGTAACCTGAAGATCATTTTTTTTATCTAATGGCATAGGAGACTTTGCCACCAATCGAAAGGTACCGTATTCATTACTAAATACCTGATTGAGTTGGTAGTTACCAATAAGTGTATCTGTCTTGAATGCAAAAGTTAGGCTATCGAGTGGTTCTATAAAGAATTTCTTTTCATAAACAGCTGGTGAATTAGCAGTGAACGTATCAAAGTAAATAGGAAATTTTCCGTAACGGTGTCGCCCTTCTAAATAACCTGGCCATAAGTATCCAATATTTAGATGTAGGGTATTTACAACTTCTTCTATCATCGAATGAGATTTCAAAATCTCTATTTCCTTTGATAGACTTTTGGATCGTGCTGAGTACAATTGTTCAACTAAAAGATCCTCCGTAGAAGCTGCTACTCCTTTATTTTCTTTAATTAAAATCCTACCCTTTACTTCATAAACAGGCGCCACCTTTTTTAACTGAGTATGTGCTATAAAAAAGCCAATGCCTGCTCCTAAAGCATACCAATACCACTTACTTACTAAATACTTTTTAACTAAAGCTAATAAGTCGATCTCCGTTTGTGGACCTGTTTTAGGAACAATATGAAT